>NZ_JBHIOT010000121.1:0-4821 GCF_042195745.1 Bartonella sp. AP7XZML | reverse complement strand
TTTGAGAACACCGTCTTCACCATTTAAAACCAGAGCAACTTGCCCCAATGACGGATCATAGCTTTCTGCCACAAGCGTAAAACTGTCACTGGCTAAAAGCTGACCGGAATTGGCTAAAGACCCAAGCTTCGCATCAACAACACCGCCCACCATAATACCGGAATTGCTTAAAACATCATGGCTGTTGAGAGTAAGTACCCCGCCTTGCGCTTCCACAAGCCCAGCTTGGGTGAGTGTGCCTGCCTTCAGCGTTACATCATAGGCGCCAACCTCACTTGTCTCGCCCATTGTCAATATGCCATCACTGGAAAGCTCTATCCGCTTTTTAGAGACAATGCGCCCCGTTTGGTTCAGAGTGTTTTGCGCATGCAAAGCAATAGTATCATTGCTTTCTATCGTGCCACTATTGGTTAAATCACCATGGCTGGTCAGTTGAAGGTCACCACGCTCAATCTCTATGTGCCCTGCTTGGATCACACTATCAGCAACAATATTAACTGCCCCTTGCGTAGAAATAAGACCATCAACATTCTCAAAACTGCCCACATCAATGCGCAAACCATCCCGCGCTAAAACATGCGCACCTTCATCATGTGTAGCGTTTTGTTGCTCTGAATTTGTCGCTTCAGCGCTTTTATTGACAAAAGACGTTGCAACAATCTTCATCTCACCGGCTAAAGCACTGAGAAGACCAGCCTCATTGTTTATATGACCAGCACGTGTCTCTTTCAGCCCACCAATGGTGAGAGCCTCTTCTGCAATAATTCTGCCCTGTGTGTTGGTCAGATTACCATCACTGAATAGATCCATAGATTTTTTGGCGTAAATCAGCCCACTATTGCTGACATTCCCTGCCACATTGAGGGCAACATTCTCACCACTAGAGCCAAGCACACCGGCATTGTCTAATTGCCCTGCGATCAAAACCAAAACGCCGCCACTTTGAAGAACCCCTTCGGATGTATTATTCAGAAAGGCTTGTTGCGGATCGGCGCCTTCTTGTGCGCTTACCATCAAATGCAAATCATCGGTTGCAATAAACGTCCCTTGATTGGTAAATGCACCAATATGAGCATCGACACTCTCACCGCGCATTGTGCCGCTATTGATAACCCCATCACGCACTTGAAGGGTTAATGCTCCTTCTTGGGCTTCCACAGTCCCTGCTTGGGTTAAAGCATCAGCACTTAAAACCACATCATAACTTAAAATCGTGCTCTCTTGAGAGGTTGTGAGCATGCCCCCCGCTGTCAAGGCAACCTGCTGCATGCTGACAATATCACCCGTGTGATTGAGGGCACCATGGGCATCCAGCGTTATCTTCCCATTAGACCAGACAGTGCCTTCTTGGATCAGGGCACCGTGATGCGCATAAAGGTCAATTTTTTGCTCTGCCACTAAGCGCGCGCGTGATGTAAGCTCTGCTGCTTCCACCAAAAGAGAACCGCCGGCGCTATAATGTCCAGCGCCTACAGTGAGCCCATCATCGGCGCTCAAGACAATATTCCCCTTGGCACCAATATGGTTGTTTAAAGCGGTGATTTGATTGGTTTTAATGGTCAGATCGCCAAGGGAAGAAACCCCTGTTTGATCATTGTCTTGCATGCGGCTCAGATCAATTGTTGCTGCTTGGATCTCTAAAAGATCACCGGCGGCTATCCGCCCATTCCCCGCCTCAAGCTTTGCTGCCTGTAAATGCAAAGAACCCGTCGCTGACTGTTGACCATCACTCCCAATACCGCTTGCTAGAAGAGCATGAGACTGGAGCTTGATCAAATCGGCGTGCACATCAACAGTACCGCTCGCTGCAACGCGAGCTTGCTCAGCCAGTTCAACATGTTTCAAAGCCTTCAGCTCAACCGCTTCTTCTGAAAAAAGCAGATCTTTCACATGCACACTGTCGTGGTGAGAACGCGCTTTTACTGCTCCTTTGGCACGTGCTTTGGCAATTACCAGCTTGCCATCACTTGTCAATCTCATGGCGCCTGCATTGGCAACCATGTCTCCTCGCATCTTAACGCCCGCACCTTTATCATTGGCAATCACGCGGATCTGCCCCGCATACATTCCACCAAACTCACTGGAATCAATCGCCAATTCCGGCTCTTTGCCATCAGAACCAAGAGAAGTTGCTTCGCGTTTGTCATAATCAAAATGATTGCGCCCCGCGATAACAGCCAAATCTCCTTTGACCTGTATGGGACCCCCGATACTGATCTTGCGCGAAACAAGATCAAAAATATCTAATGCACCCCCATCAGCCCCACGAGAGCCTATGGTGATATCACCACCCTCAACACGCAACGCACTCAAAGCGCCATCGGCTCCAATAATCGGTTGTCCAGTCGATAAAGTCACCCGTGGTGTATTAATAAAGCCACAACCGTTACAGGTAATCCCATTGGGGTTGGCGATAATAACATCCGCCATATGCCCATGTACTTCGCTCACGCCTTCAAGACGCGAGCGATTGGCACTCACCACTTCATTGAGGATAACCTTTGCTGCACCGCTATAACGCAAATTGCCATTGCCAAGCACCAATCCCCCAAGCTGTGAACGCGAAACCTCCTCAGTCGAATTGTTCAAAATCACGCCATGAGTATCAACATTGAAACTGTCATATTTGTTATGAGAAAGACCCTGTCCATTGGGGCGCACAATATCAATCAGCGGCACATCATTGCCGGCTTTCCCCACCGTGGGGCGGAAAACAGAGCCAACCCCATCAGCTGCTTTAATCCCTTGGCTCTCTTGTGCAACGGGACTTCGCGCTCCAAGCGCTTGTGCTTGCAACAACAAAGGCTGAAAAGCTAAGCAAAAACTTAAAACAAGTGAAAGCCCCTTATGGATTCCTCGCTGCAAAACACAAAAAACGCGCTTTCCTCGCTTGTATCCATATCCCAATCTATGCTTTTGATCTTTCAATCCCCGCATCTTCAGCTCCTCAGAAAATTCTTTATCTCTTAAAAAAAACAACCCATATGGGTATAAACAGCGCAGCGATATTTTTTACCGCCCCTTTGCTCTAAAATCTCAATAATGCCCGCACTTGAAATAACCCTGTTGCATTCCCCTGTTCTCGCACTGTCGATTGGGTTAAAATATTCGAATAAGATACATCAATATCCGTAATGTCTCCGGTTGCATGGAAACCAAGAGTTGCCCCAACGAGGCTCCCGCCAAAACTATTTTTGTTTACATCATTGGCCACGGCCCCCAGATCAAGCGCCATATAAGGGGCAAATTGGCTCATAAATTTACGCCCCATTCTCGAAGAAAAGCCTGGCAACAACAGCGACAATTCATTGCGCCAAAACGCCCCATTATTGCCGTAATAAATCGCCTCACGCACCCCGCGCACAGAGGAACTACCACCAAGCGATATTTGCTCTGAACTAAACAACGTGTCGGGTGATAATTGTCCTGAAAACAGCGTGTTATAGCGAAAGTTATATTGTTTGAGCGAAAAAGGACGCACGTAGCCTAGGGAAAAAGACAATTTGGAAAATTGCCCTTTGGGTGAATTTTTTGTTGCATTCTCTTGCTCTTTATCGTCATAAGCGCCAAGAATTGCCAACCCTTTATGAAACCCTATATGCGCGCTTAATTCTCCTCCAAGCCACTTGCGCGAATGATCAAGCTCAAAGGTTGCAATAGCTAGTTTACGGCTGGAAACATCAACCCGACTGCCCATAATAAAATTATCAGAATATTTCCATGTCAACCGTCCTGTAACCCAGGTCTTTCCCTCTTGATCACGGTCGATAACCCGTGAAATCCACGGTGTAAGCGATAAAGACTTACCCGCTGTCATAATATCGGAAAATATTCCCTTAACACTCGAATGATATTGGCTCCACGTCCCATCAAAACCTGTTGTCCAAGTGCCATAGGGTAGAGAAAATGATCCCGTTAGAGTATCACTATTGGGACGCTTGTGAGAAAAATGATACGGACTACCATCCATGGAGCGCTGATAGCTAAACGACCATTGATCATTGATCCCCAACAGATCATCAAAAGAAAGGCTCAAGCGCGTTTGATAAAGCCCTGTTGCTTTAGCGCCAAGATTATCGCTGGAAAGCGTAATAAGCCAAGGTTTCTGTTTTTCAATATGAACATCGAGTATCGAACCACCCGAATTGCACCCCGCACCAAGATTAATGGTGGCTTGGCGTGAGAAAAGCCGATTGATTTGATCAAGCCCTTGCTCTATCTGGCGCAGATTGGTCGGCTTTCCAATAAGGTTTGGAAAAGCCGTGGTGATTTCTCCTTGAAGTCTCCTCTCAACTTTATGCCCATCAAGGGTAATATCTTCCATCACACCTTCAACTACAACAATCTTGAGATGACCGCCGCTTAAATCTTGCTCAGGCAAATAAGCCCGCACCGCAATATAGCCGCGCTTCATATAAAGCTTGGTCACCGCTTTGAGCACTTTGTTGATTTCGGCAATCCCCAAACACCGCCCTTCCCAAAGAGAAATGGCTCCATGAAGGTCGGTGTGAGAAATCAACTGAGCACCAACAAATTCAATGCTTTTGATCAGCAAACAGGTTGTACTAGGCGAAGCACCATAGGCAGATGTGGTATCATCGTCTGGCCAAAATATCCCATGTGTTTCGTTTCTACGGTGCAATCGTTGAAAACGCTGTTCTTGCGTTTGTTGTCGTTGGATGCTCTCTGATTGATTAATCGCTTTCTCACGAATGTTTTCGGCAAAACTCGGCAACGAGAAAAGGCACAAAATAGCCGCAAAAACAAAAGTGAAAAAAAATCTATGCATTCATTGTGCCCTCAAAATGAGCAACAAAATGA
>NZ_JBHIOT010000120.1:0-5092 GCF_042195745.1 Bartonella sp. AP7XZML | reverse complement strand
TTTATAAAGAGATTTAAATTTTAAAATGAGATGTTTTAAAGAGGGGCGCCCCCGCCCGCGACCGCGCGTTATTTACGCAGCGTTATTTATATTCTGATCAAAACCACAGACATCTTCAGAAAATTTCTTATTTTCTTTAAGCACAGCATTGCCATAAATCGTTGTAAATTGGCAAATTTGTGCTTTGCCACTCACATGAGCATTATCATGAATTTTTGCAAAAGGACCAACACGCGCCGAGCCAAAAACCTTGGCATTGTCATAAATATTGCTCCCATCATAAACTATAGCTTTATCAAAAACATGAGCATTGCCATAAGCTTTTGACCACGGAGCAAGGCGTGATTTACCGTAGACATGGGCATCATTAAACACAAGCCCACTCACATGAGCATTTTCATATACACGGGCATTATCGTAAATAAGAGCCCCTTCAGTAATAACGGCATTATCACTCACAACGGCATTGCCAAAAACATAGCCACCAATTTTTGCATTGCCATTAATGATTGCATTGTCATAAACACGTGCTTTATCACTCAAAATCCATGCCTTATCACTAATCACGGCATTACCATAAACCCTAGCATAATTCACAACACAAGCATTATTGCGTATTTTAGCATTTTCGGAAACGCTTGCTTGGATAACCATAGCATCATCATAAACCCAGCAATTGCCTTTATGAGACAGATCACTCTCATCTTTAATAAAGCCGCCGAGGTCGCCTTTTTTGACATCATCAAAATCTTTTAAAGCTTTAATGCGGTGTAAAGTCATACCGTTAACAACGCGGTTTTCATTAGTAAGTTCATATTTTTTTACAGGCTCTTGTTGATTAACAGATGCGGTTTCATTTGAAATGTTAGAGGAAATTGTATTTTGAGAATTTTTCATTTTAAATTCTTTCTAATCAAAATTGTTTTGAAATTGACACCCTATAAAGGGCGTCGGGCGTTCAAAACACGGTGATTAGTCCGTTGTATGCTTTTCCCATAAATGGGTATTGTATGGCATAACCACACCCGACAAAATTCTCATATACTAACAAAAGCATAAAAGATAGCCAGTTTTTAAAAGCTTTGGAAAGATTGTTTCGTAATCTATCCGCTAATCACAAGTGTTTTGATCACTTGATTATTTATATACCAAAATACGTATTTATTGTCAAATAATATTTTATCTTTTTTAATATTTTTTTGTATTTTTAAAATACGTTGTGTATTTATAATATCTTATGCTTATGAATAGCTTCTTTTATATTTATGTGCTTTTAAGGCTATATTATGGGATTTATGAAACGATTGGCTTCTTTTTTGAATCTATACATTTATAATATTTATAAACGCTCTCATAATGCGTATTTTTATCTTTATAACCTATCAGATTTTTTACTAAATGGTTTTTAATTTTTTTGTGAATTTTGTTTATAACACATTTGCAACTTAACAGCTTTTTATAGAGATGGTCTTTATAACCAATGCTTTCATTTGCATTATGATTATAAAACCTTGCTGTTTTTACGCATTCTTTATAACCATGGCATCATTTTTCATTTTCATAAGAGAAACGATAAATAGGATAATTATAATTTATAGACTGTTATGAAAACATCTAAAGAGAGATCGATAATTATAAAGATTAGCAAAATCCTTTTTAATAGGCTTTTGTCAGTTGTGTCAGTTTTGTCAGTTCTTTTTAGACCCTCTATTATTCTTTTTAATGAGAAAAAATAAAAGTTATTATATATCAATATGTTAACATTTTAAAATACAACCCATATCGAAAGTACAACCTTAAATACAATTAATAATATATATATGTCAGTTATGTGTCAGTAAATTGAACCGACAAAAGTGATCATTTTAGTGAGTGATTAAAACGTGTCTTATGAAAAGCGTATGAAAGTAAAAACTGATTACGTTATCAAAATCCTTTTTATGAATTTTATTAGTTCTTTTGAATGATAACCTTATGATTTAGAGAATGATTACAACGTGCTTTATAAAAAGCGTATGATCCTTAAAGCCTTTCAAAAGATAGCTTGTAACTCATACGAAATGTATCAAGACCATTATGGTTATGAGTTTTGAGTATTTTGAGGGTTCCTTTTACCTCCCGTTATATATTTTTTTAAAATAGAAAAATAAAAGTTATTATATTTCAATACATTAGCATTTTAGAGATCTTAAAAAAACAACCCATATTGATAACACAACCTATAAATTCAACTAATAATATAGGTTTTGAGGGGGTTTTGACGGTTTTTACACCTTCAAAACCTATAAGCAAAATGAATACATATAACTCTCTTTAAACAAAGCTTTTGAAAACAATAAAGCACTCATTTTAGATTACGGTATAACCTCTTAAAGGCAATGTAAAAAAATCTAATTCACTTTAAGAGTGGGTTTCTTAAAAGTCTTAAAGCAATCCCAATAAGAGTGTTTAAAGTACAAAGCCTTATTTTTAGAATAACGCATATTAGGATTGTATCTAATCAACTTAACAAAAGAGGTATAGATTATGGTTATAAGCTCTATACCCCTTATGAGTTATCATACCCATTATGTGAGCATGCTTTATAAATTATTCAGTTTCTCTTATTTCTAATTTTGGTAAGTTCTTAACGATTTTCATTGTTTCTAAACTTACGGTAATAACCCTTTGAAACAACTCTAGAGGGTAGGCAGGGTTGCCAACGGTTTCAACAGCATAGCGATTGGCATCATTCACAATGCCACTCTTTTTATCAGTCTTAACACATTGACGCCCCATAACCCATTCAAGAGCAGGCTTGCCATTGACGATATACTCATAAGCTTCAAGAGGGATATCTGTTATTGTGATATTGCTATTATATAAAACAGTTGATTTATCCTTTTCCTTACTATTCTTAATTTTTGCGAATTTCATTTCAGTTACATAATAGAATTTTTCGGGATTAGAGATCTCTGTCTGTTTTGGATTGCCCTTTTTAAAGGTCACTGGATAAAGTTCTACAGTTTCATAATTCATGTGCAAATGACCCAGTTCACGCCCTGCTGTCACAAACTTCCAAAAATCATCAGCAGTTTTTACGCAAGGGATACGAGGCAATTCTTTAGAGAGGTTATCAGCATAACGAGCACGGTAATCTTCCGAATGCAAAAGACCATAAACGTAATAGAACAAATCATCTTTAGTGATTATTTCATTCGGATAAGCAGCTTTAAAATGTGCTAATCCTTCATCAGTAATGGCATCATGCCTCTGTAAACCAGCTGTTTTGCTGTCTTCTATAGAATTCGCAAATAAATGGGATTGTTGCTTACTTTTACCTTTTGAGATCCTAGTGTTTTCGTAAAAATATCTTGGAAAGCATTGACCTTTATCCAATGCATCAAGATTGGGAAGATTCTTACTCATCAAAACAGAAAAACCTGCTTGAGTTCCGGTACCTGTAATTTGTATTACCTTATTTTCAACAGCTTTTCCCATAGGGAATATCCGCGGCATTTGATAGACTCTCTCATTAAAAGTACGGTTGTAGTATAGCCATTGTTTCGTAAAAGGACGATAAAGACTTTGCGTGAGGCATATATTTTCAAATTCAGAAATTTTTCCTCTTACTAATTCTTGTTTAACATTATAGCTCCAACTTATCTTTCTCTCATCTGTATCAACGAAATTATTTACAGCCTTTGTACGTATCTTGCGGTTAGCATGTGTATAAGCTTCATTAAATCGTCCCACTTCACTGTTATAGAAGGCAATCATATTACTCATGTTCTTCTTTAAAGTTTCATGGCTTGAGTTATACGTCCAAGCATCACGATTGGTTACAATTCCAAGAGAAAACGTTTCAAATAGTCTGAAATGACATCCCTTCTTATCGCCTATAGCTAAAAATGTTTTGAAATTGTTATCACGTTGATGAATCCAGTCACCATGTTCATCCGGTGTAATTATTTTCCAACCTGATTTATTTGTGATGCCACCAACATTACCAAAGTCTTGAAGCATCTCAAGTTTTTTTTCGGTAGAAAGATTATCACCAATGTCGTGATAGTAAATCTCACAAGGTTGTTTTTTATTTGGGTTGCGCACAAAAATCGTTACAGCTATTCCATTTTGGCTTCCAGAACCAAACACATTGCCTCCTTCCTTTGATAGCTCTTTTGATTTTATATTTTTTCGAATATCACCACGAAGATTAATGATATAAATAGAAGAATATTCATTTCGTAAGCATTTTCGCATGCCATCAGCAAATGCTTTATCTACCCATCCATTTCCAGAAATATAAGCTACAATACCACCTTGGGAACTTAAGCGATTACTTGCCCACCTAATCGCTCTAATATAGCTATCATAGAGATTTCTTTTTAATGTTGCTTGAGATTTAAGTGCATACGTATTTTGGATACTTCTATCAAGTATTTCATATTCTACATTTGCATTATTATCATTTTCGCTTTTTTGACCTGTTGAATAAGGGGGATTGCCAAAGATAACTTTAATATCCAGTTTCTTTTGATGCTCTAAATATTCACTGTTTTCTTTGAATAATTTTTGCAGAAGGTTCTTCTCTTCAAGCATCCGAAACGTATCAGTCAAACCAATATGCTTGAAAGGGATATCTTCACCTTTCATGATACTATGATAAGTCGATTCAATGTTAATCGCTGCTATGTAATAGGCAAGCAAAACAATTTCATTGGCATGAATATCATGACGGAATTTATATTCCATATCCTCTGGTTTGATGAGATCTGATTGTAAAAGCCGTGTGATAAAGGTCCCTGTTCCCGTGAAAGGGTCAAGAATAGACACACCACGTGACCCCAAGCTTTTGCCAAACTCATTCCGCAACACATCATCAACAGAATGAATGATAAAATCAACAACCTCAACGGGCGTATAAACAATCCCAAGCCTATCCGTGGTTTTTTTAAATGCCTTGGAAAAGAAATCCTCATAGAGTTTGATAATAAGGTTCTGTCTTGCTTGGGGTTCGGTAATCCCAGAAGCGCGGAATTTTACACTGTTATAAAACCCTTGGAGTTCTAAAGACTCTTGCTTGATATCGGTTTTATCCAACTCAGCTAAA
>NZ_JBHIOT010000119.1:0-1109 GCF_042195745.1 Bartonella sp. AP7XZML | reverse complement strand
CAATCATACACTCTAATATGCTTCTTAACTTTAAGGTAGCGTATATCATATCATTTCGAGGATAAAGTAAAGACTCTTATTTACAGAATAATCTGATTTATTGGAACTGTTACATATTAGAGACAACAAGAGACACTCCATTGATTGTCGCTTGATAAGAAGCCCAAAAAACAGATAAGAGTATAAAACTAGGTTTAAGAAGCATCTCTCTACAGATCTTACTAAAATTATAACAAAAAACGATACCTTTTATTACGTTTATGGAATCTTACATTCAGAAGATTATCGCACTCGTTATACTGATAACCTCTCTAAAGAATTGCCTCGTATCCCGTGTGTAAAAAATGCTGATGATTTTTGGAAGTTTGTGACAGCAGGACGTGAACTGGGTCATTTGCACGTGAATTATGAAACTGTAGAGCCTTATCCCGTGACCTTTAAAAAGGGTAATCCAAAACAAACAGAAATCTCTAATCCTGAAAAATTCTATTATGTAACTGAAATGAAATTCGCAAAAATTAAAAATAGTAAGGAAAAGATAAAACCACTGTTATTTACAATAGCAATATTACCATAACAGATATCCCTCTTGAAGCTTATAAGTATATCGTCAATGGTAAACCCGCTCTTGAATGGGTTGTGGGGCATCAATGTGTAAAGACTGATAAAAAGAGTGGCATTGTCAATGATGCCAATCGCTATGCTGTTGAAACCGTTGGAAACCCTGCTTATCCTCTAGAATTGTTTCAAAGGGTTATTACCGTAAGTTTAGAAACCATGAAAATCGTGAAAAAACTACCAAAATTAGAAATTAGAGAAACTGAATAGACTTGNTCTAGAATTGTTTCAAAGGGTTATTACCGTAAGTTTAGAAACCATGAAAATCGTGAAAAAACTACCAAAATTAGAAATTAGAGAAACTGAATAGACTTGGCATGCTCACATAATGGGTATGATAACTCATAAGGGGTATAGAGCTTATAACCATAATCTATACCTCTCTTGTTAAGTTGATTAGATACAATCTTTAAAAGGAGTGTTTATATGCGTTATTCTAAAAAGAAATCCCATCTTAAAGTGAATAGGCTTCTTTTCCATTGCCTTTAAGA
>NZ_JBHIOT010000118.1:0-2108 GCF_042195745.1 Bartonella sp. AP7XZML | reverse complement strand
GCTTTCCAAAACTCATCAATGACAATGATAATACGACGCCCATCAATCAGAGACAAAATCCTATGAAAAAGATACATCATCAAGGGTGGACGAATTTCATTATTGTCTAAAAAATCCGTCATGTCATAGCCAATAAATTTTGCATCAATGCCAATGTCATCATCAGGATTGTCAAAAACCCACCCTAAGGCATTGCCTTTACACCATCTTTCTAAACGACCCGATATCCCCTCCCTGTGCGTGGTGTCAAAAAACATTTGTAAGGCGGAGATCGTCCGTTGTTCTTGTGGCAACAAGGCAAGCTGGTCAACAGCCGCTGTGATGTCTTGTCTTTCTGATTCACTGATCTTTTGATCTTCAGACGAAACAAGCTTGATAATCCATTGGCGTAAAAAAACTCTATCTGCTGGATTGTTATAGTCTAAGCCTTTTAGCGGTGCTATGCCTGTCGGTTTACCATTCTTCAAGGGCATATAAGTGCCGCCACCCGCTCTGACAAAAAGTTCTGCACCCCGATCTTTGTCAAAAAAGACCATATTGGGATCATGTTTTTGAAGTTGTGCTAAAAGAAAATTGACAATAACCGTTTTCCCAGAACCAGAGGGACCACAAACAAACGTATTGCCTAAATCACCAAAGTGAAAGTTAAAATAAAACGGTGAACCAGCAGAGGTTTTCATCAAGGCTACCGCCGGTCCCCACACATTGCCATCTATTTTTCCAACCGGAAAAGAATGAAAAGGAGAAAGCGCTGCATAGTTGCGGCTTGTTATTGCACCAGAGCGGGTGCGATAAGCATAATTGCCAGGCAATTGTGCCCACCAAGCCGCCGCTAACCCTAAATCTTCCCGCGCAATGACAGCCCCACCATTCGTAAGATGAGAACGCGCTTTGGCAAGATTATCCGCTAATTCTTGCGGCGTATCAGCAAAAACTGCCAATGATAAATGATGTTCCCCTAAAACAAAACGATTGGATTCAAGATCATCAAGCGCATCATCAAGTTCCATAATTTGTGAACCTGCTCGATCTCCTGCATTGACCATTTGGTTTTGTTTGCGCCCCATAATCTGTTTGGCAGCATTTTTGCTCTTGAAAACAAAAGATTGGGTGAAAATAAATTCAAAGGGAAGGGTGAGCAAACCATCCGCCATGCCTACCCTGGTTTTTGCTGGATATTCTTTCCAACCAAACATGCCCGCAAATCTCTGTCCTGACTCAGTGCGTATTTCTATGATCTCTTTCCCGAAAATAAGACGGTCTGAGTAAACAGTCGAAGCTATCGTCCCCCATGTGAGAGGGATACGTTCACGACGACCTCCCACCAATTGGTGGATAAACTCACTTTGCTGCGAATAAATATTACCTTCATGTTCATAAAGGCTCAGTCTTTTTGCACCATAACGCTCTAAATTTTGAATAAGATCTGTTGTAATATCTTCAAGCTTGCGAATGGACTCTGTATCAACTTCTGTCTTTTCTTGCTTGGCTTTGCCTAAACGTTTGAAAAACTCCACTAATTTATCCGTTTGATCAACGTGTGGATTCCACAAAATCGAAAGATAAAGATCATTGCGATAAAGCTCCTGAGAAACCATCCGCTCGCGATATTTATCATCTAATTGCTTGGCAAATGCCGATCTAAAAGTGCCATCCGGATAAATCGTTTCACGCTTTCTGATAATATGGCTATAAAGCGCTATCCGTTCATCCGCAATGTTTTTAAAAAGATTATTGAGTTGTTCGTGAAGCACATTGAGATCAATAATATCCGCTGTCTCAAAGTTAATCCCTTCAAGTTTAATAACGCTCATGAGAGCGCGTGAATCCAGCGCAATGATATGCTTGTTAACATGGCGCACGTAAGGGATAATCGCCTCTGGCTGCTTTTCACGCTTGCGCTCTGTTGTGTTCATTGTAATTCCTCATAATTACGAATTAATCGTAATGGAGAAATACTTCCCCCGCCCCATAGACTAGAGTTTTTGGCAAAAATAGATGTCTTTTGCCATGTCAGAAGAATACGAAATTTGTTATGGTCATGCTTTAGGATTTCCTTGAATATGAAATGCATGGCAATACCAATGGTTACAAGAAAAATATTGCCT
>NZ_JBHIOT010000117.1:0-1267 GCF_042195745.1 Bartonella sp. AP7XZML | reverse complement strand
ACTCACAAATGAAACGCGTGTAATTAATAATCATACCCTTTATCGCATTAAAGCATTAAAAGACTTTGCTGATGTTAAAGCTGGCGACCTTGGGGGCTTTATTGAAAGTGAAAGCAACCTCTCTCATGATGGGAATTGCTGGGTGTATGATGATGCTCTTGTTTTAAATCCTGCCCATATTTACGAAAATGCCAAGATTTTTAATAAGGCTATTATAATGGGCTTTGTTTATGGCAATGCTCATGTCTGTGATCACGCCCGCGTTTATGCAAATGCCCATGTTTATGACAATGCGCATCTTTCTTATAATGCTTGGGTTTATCATCAGGCGCGGGTTTATGGCAATGCAAAGATTTTTGGCAATGCTCAAGTTTGGTTTTTTGCTATAGTTGGTGATGATGCTTGTATTTATGAGAATGCAAAAATTACAGGCTAAACATACATTTGTGATCAAGTGAGTGTTTTTGGCAATTCATATATAGATACAAAAAAATTAAATGGTCATATGAAAATTTGTGATCAAATCATAAAAGACGCTGCTTAAATAACAGCGCGGGGCGCGGCGGGGGCGCCTGCTTTCCAACCAAATTTCCCATTTCAAATTTTATCAAACGTTTATCACATTAGATTGTGAGGGTATCTCTATGTGCAAAAAATATGAATTAACCAGTGAAATCAAAAAAATCAAACATGCTCTTACTCGAAATATTATAAATCTTTATCGCATTAAAGCTTTAAAAGATTTTGATGATGTTAAGACGGGGGATTTNNNNGGGTCTATGGTCGTGCCATTGTTGCTGGCTCGGCTCGTATTCATAGCTATGCCAAGGTTTATAATTATGCCTTTATTAATGGTCGTGCAAAAATACATGGCAAGGTCTATGGCGGTGCTTTGGTGGGCGGTTGTGCTGAAATTTATGGCTCTGTTTTTGGCAATGCCAAGGTTTTATTCTATACTAAGGTCTGGGGACGTGCTTATGGCAATGCGAAATTAACCAAGAAAAGCAAAGTAAAGGAAGTTCCTATAAATTATGAGGTTTATGAAAGCGATAACCTTGTCAAGATTGTTGAGGAAACAGAATAAAAATAGACACCGAGGTGCCTTCTTGATGGCTATAAACGCATTATAAGATAATTGCTTAATATACATATCATAAAAGAGAGCATTCATAAAAGAAAGCCGTGCCAAGTGATATGACGCGGCTTTCAATGGAGGTATGTGCAAATATTTCATATAAACGAAATCAATAATGAATGCATATATACA
>NZ_JBHIOT010000116.1:0-7308 GCF_042195745.1 Bartonella sp. AP7XZML | reverse complement strand
GGATATAAAGTTTGAGACATTGAATTATGCTATTCAGGATGTTCGGAAAGAAGCAAGACAAGCTGCTGCTATTGGTCTAGCAGTATCTAATTTAAGCTATGACGATACACCGGGAAAATTAAGTTTTTCACTTGGTACGGGTGTATGGCGCAGTCAATCTGCACTTGCTATTGGAGCTGGTTATATGTCTGAAAATGGAAGATTTCGCTCTAACGTATCTGCAACGAGTGCTGGGGGACATTGGGGTGTAGGTGCTGGATTTAGGGTAACACTGAATTAACAATAGAAAATTCGAAATAAATTTTCCTTCTCTTATCAAATGCGTTACATGTGCCATTTAAAGAGAAGGAAAGTTATTTTCATCATAAATGAATAGCAATAGAAGATAAGGGCGTATTTCGAGTAAAAATATATTTTTTGTGAAATTTTATATGAAAAAATCATTTATCACCTCCAAAAGGAATTATTTGAGTAATCGATATTTATTTTTAAGAGAGTTTTGCCTTCTTGTCTCATCAGACAAGGGTAAAAATTTTATAAGAAGTGATATTTTACACAGAAATTCATAGAGTAGTATACTTGTAAAGTTTTATAATAATGTATTCTGTAATAATAATCTTAGTGGGACTAATTTTAGTTACAGTGAAACATTTTAACAAAAAAACTACAAATGCAGAGGGATGTTTTCATATAAATTAACAGAGTACGTGTAACCGCACAATATTTGAAAACTATACAGTTTATAATTTTATAATAGAAATATCCACGAGGGGTGTTCTTAAAGAAATAAAAAGTCTCATTTTTTCCTTGCTATTTTTTAATATCTGTATAGAGTGCGAAAAATTAATTAAAAGAAACTAGAAATCTTCTCGCAAAGCGGGGTGCGGTAAGTTATGGAAAAATTACAAAATCACAATCATCTAATCTCAAAGAGCTTTAAGAGATACAAATATAAAACTCAGGGATATCTCGCTTATTTTCACGAAAAAAGCGCAATAACCCTACAAAAAACGCTCTAAATTACTCAACAAACAGCTTAAATCCCTTCCGCAATAAACATTTTATTGCCTCTTAAACACACAACCCCTAATAATAGTACACAAATATGTTTTTTCTACACTTTTTTCACCTTTCTTCACCTTTAAATTTAAAGGCTCTGCTAAAGAAAGATACCCCTCCTTAAAGGGGGATAAATAAAAACCACATTAATTGGACTATCGATCAACGTCGACTTCTATCTCATTGATATCTTAGATAGTCCTCTTCCGCATTATGACAACCCTAATCTTTTATAAAACAAGAAAAAACAACCTCTGGAGCTAAGTAGCACCGGAATATGTCTTTTTGATGTTTTAAATATCTTTTTTTACTTAGAGGATTTATTATGAAAAAAATATATACCACACCACACACGCTAGCAGTGAGTAATTTAAAAAATTCTTGCTCGTCTTATCGATTACCTTTTATTAAAACGCTTTCATTAGTGTCAGTAGCTGTCTTTTTATCAAATACTTCTCCTGTTTTTGCTTGTGATCTTTGGGGTAATGTAGCACAGTATTTTGGTGGAGGTACAAATATACGTAAAAGTATTGCGCCAACCTATATAATTAACGGTAAAATATATAGAGATGTTGGCTCTGCATTATATGGTTTGGAACGTTATACTGCTGAAGTTGCGGGCAATAAGCTTGTTAAGCAAGATGCATCAGGACTTATTACAATTGGTGCGGACGTAGGTGGTAATAGAATAACTATCGCAAATAGCTCTCATGGATTGAGGACTCTTACTGGTGTTGCTGATGGTTGGGTTTCGCCAATCTCGTATGATGCAGTCAATGGTTCTCAGCTTTTTTCTCAAGGCATCAGTACTGCGATCTCTTTTGGCGGTGGTGCTGGATACGATAGAAAAGGAAACTGGATAGCTCCTACTTTTACAGTTAAGGTCTTTGATAAAAATGGTAATGGAGCTGAAAAGAAGTATACTAATGTTGCGGATGCCTTTACTGGCGTGAGTAGTTCTTTCACGAATCTTGATGCAAAGATTGAAAATATTAAGGTGGCAAGTAATAGTCTTGTTAAGCAAGATGATACAGGACGTATTAGCATTGGTGGAGAAGTAAGTGGAACTAAGGTAAGCATTGCAAACGTTGATAATGCAGTTCGGACTCTTTCGGGTGTTAAGGCTGGTTCGATTACAGCAGCGTCCACTGATGCGATAAATGGTTCTCAACTTTATTCCATGAGCAATGTAGTCGCAGGCTATTTTGGCGGTGGTGCTGGCTATAAAGATGGAAACTGGAGTGCTCCTACTTTTACAGTTAAGGTCTTTGATAAGGATGGTAATGGAGCTGAAAAGAAGTATACTAATGTTGCGGATGCCTTTACTGGCGTAAATAGTTCTTTCACGAATCTTGATAAAAAGATTGAGAATATAGTCATTGATGCGACAGGTAACAGTCTTGTTAAGCAAGATGATACGGGGCTTATTAGCATTGGTGGAGAAGTAAGTGGAACTAAGGTAAGCATTGCAAACGTTGATAATGCAGTTCGGACTCTTTCGGGTGTTAAGGCTGGTTCGATTGCAGCAGCGTCCACTGATGCGATAAATGGTTCTCAACTTTATGCCATGAGCAATGTAGTTGCAGGCTATTTTGGTGGTGGTGCTGGCTATAAAGATGGAAACTGGAGTGCTCCTACTTTTACAGTTAAGGTCTTTGATAAGGATGGTAATGGAGCTGAAAAGAAGTATACTAATGTTGCGGATGCCTTTACTGGCGTAAGTGGTTCTTTCACAAATCTTGATAAAAAGATTGAGAATATAGTCATTAATGGGACAGGTGATGATCTTGTTAAGCAAGATGATACCGGACTTATTACCATTGGTGGAAAAGTAAGAGGGGTCCAGGTAAATATAGCAAATGTTGATAATGTGACACGGACTCTTGCGGGTGTTAAGGCTGGTTCGATTACAGCAACATCGACTGATGCGATAAATGGCTCTCAATTTTATGCCATGAGCAATGTAGTTGCTAGCTATTTTAGTGATAATGCTGGATATGATAAAGATGGAAACTGGAATGCTCCTACTTTTACAGTTAAGGTTTTTGATAAAAATGGTAGTGGGACTGAAAAGAACTATAAGAATGTTGGGGATGCGCTTTCTGGTGTAAGTAGTTCTTTTACGAATCTTAATCAAAAGATCGAAAGTGTGACAGGTGATAGTTTTGTTAAGCAAAATAGCGTTGGGCTTATTACGATTGGTGGAGACAAGGGTGGTGATAGAATAGATATTGCAAACGGTATTAATTTTCCACGAGTTATCTCTGGTGTTAAAGGGGGTGCATTTACGGCAACATCGACCGAAGCAGTAAATGGTGGTCAAATTTATTTGATGGCTCAGGCATTTGCAAGTTATTTTGGCGGTGGTGCTGGCTATAAAGATGGAAAATGGTCACCTCCTACATTTACAGTTAAAGCCTTTGATAAGGATGGTAATGCAACTGAGAAAAACTATACTAATGTTGCAGATGCGTTTTCTGGCGTTAATAGTGCTTTCACAAGTTTGAATGAGGAGATTGTTAAGATAAAGAATAAGCCTGGTATTGAAGAAAAGGAACACACCCATCAAGACGGTGATTTGAATGATATCATTTCAGAAGGCTTTCCTTTTATGAGAAGCTTACCTAGTGCTTTAGGTAATGTAAAGGTTCCAACTACGATAACTGTTGCTCCTAAATCACCATTAAAACAAGTAAGTTTTATGAGTAGTGAAGGTGAAAGCCGGCGTCTTTTTGATATTGCTGCTGGTGAGATTTCAGAAACGTCGACTGATGCTATAACTGGTTCTCAGCTCTATTCGATAAACAACCAGATTGCTACTTATTTCGGTGGTGGTTCTGGATATAAAGGTGGAAATTGGAGTGCTCCGACTTTCACAGTTAAAGCCTTTGATAAGAATGGTAAGGAAACTGAGAAAAAATATACTAATGTTGCGGATGCATTGGCAGGCGTTAATAGTGCTTTCACCGTTTTGAATAATCAGATTGTTGATATGAAGAATGGCCTTGGTATTGGTGAAACAGAGGGTAAACCACAAAATGGTGATCCTTCGGATGTTATTTCAAAAGGCTTTCCTTTTATGAGAAGCGCACGTTTTCTAAGAAGCTTACCTCTTGCCATAGATGAGGAAGAAAGCGCCATAGATGAGGCGGATAATTCAACCACGGTAACTGTTGCTCCTAGTGAAATTTTAGAAAAGTCAACTTATGAGGTGACTGACAATCAGTTTTCACAGATGAGTAACAGGGTAACAGGCGTTGAAAAAAAGGTAGACAGCGTTACAGACAGGGTAACAGAAGTTGAAAACAAGGTGAATGTTGCGGTTAGCTATGATACCGATGATAGCGGAAAGAAAATCAGTAGCATCACTCTAAAAGGTGTCGATGACAGTGAGCCTGTTTTGATTACTAATATTAAAGATGGAAAAATTGAACATGGCTCTAAGGACGCAGTGAATGGTGGTCAGTTATACGATCATACCGCGGAGCAGATGAAGATTACTCTTGAAAGTGCGAAAAAGTATACGGACGATCAAGTCAATAATGGTGTTAACGAGGCAAAATCCTATACCGATATGAAGTTTGACGCACTAAGTTATGATATTACGAATGTGCGCAAAGAGGCAAGGCAAGCAGCAGCGATTGGTTTGGCAGTCTCTAACTTACGTTACTTCGATGACCCAGGATCTGTGAGTGTTTCATTTGGTGGCGGTTTTTGGCGTGGACAATCTGCCTTTGCGATTGGTGCAGGTTATACATCTGAAGATGGCAAGATTCGTTCTAATCTATCAGCAACCAGTGCTGGCGGTCAGTGGGGTGTAGGTGGTGGAATAACTCTGAAATTAAAATAACACCAGAGAATATGAAAAACTACAATTTAAGCGAAGTTTCGCCCTTGTCTTCTTAGACAGGGGCGAAATTTTATATTATAGAGAAGTAATATTTTACAGAGAAGGCCATAGAGTAGTATATTTATAAATTCTTATAATAATTAAATTCTTATACCAATGTATTTTATAGTAATAATCTTAGTGAGATTGATTTTAGTAAGAAGTAAAGCACTTTAACAAAAATTTTACAAATACAGAGTAGTACTCTCAGTGCGTAATTGCGCAGTATTTTAAAACTGTACGTTCTATAATTTCATTGATAGAAAATATCCATTGGGGGATACGTTTAAAAATTTAAAAATCCTATTTTATTATTTTATTTATTTGCTCTGTACATAGCAGTAGCAATCATGAGGCACGCAACAGCAGCAATTATTAGTAAGACTCATTTTGATCAAAATGGGACACTTAAATAAAACTATGAAACAGAATCTCTAGACAAGTCTATAGTGCATGGAATCTATAAGTTTTAAAGTTATAAGGATATTTCACAGTTATATAAATCGGAAAGACTCATTCTGTAAAAATAATTAAATTCATTTTCTTCTTGCTATTTCACTCAATAGTCTATAACATCACAAAATATTCTTTAGTAAGACTCATTTTGGCAAAAACAGAAAAATGCTCGCAAGGGGGGCAGTTGATTATGAACAACACACACAATCATCCTCATTTTACTCCAAAGCTCAAGAGTATGCCGCTTATCCCCGCGATAAAAGCGTAATGATTTCACAACAAGTACTCTAAATCATTCAGCCGACAACTTAAACTTTTCCCCTAATAATACCTTACAGCTTCTTAATCATATAAAATGAACTCTTTTACTTTTAAAACTATAAACCGCAGACCTAACAATAGGGTGCAAGTATGTCTTCTTCATACCTGTTTTTCACCCTCATCCAGGAGTTTTGTTGCAAAAAAAAGCACCCTTCTTAAAGGCGGAAAAAATAAAAAACCCATTAACCACATCGTTTATCAAGATTGATTGCAACCTTGCTAGACTTCTAATTACTTCTGTTCGCCTCTGCGGCAAACTCAAACTTTATAAAGAACAAAAAAATCACGTCGTTAATCACTTCTAACACTGAAATATGACTTTTTAATGTTCTAAATATGTCTTTCCTATTTGGAGAATTTGTTATGAAAAAATTATATACCACACCAAAAGCGCTAGTGGTGAATGATTGTAGAGATTCTTGCTCGTTTTATCGACGGCTTTTTATTAAAGCGCTTTCATTGGCTTCAGTGATTATATTTTTATCAAATGTTTCTCCTGTTGCTGCTGCTACTCAGATTTTAAATAACATATCAAACGACTTTAGTGGTGGTACAAATGCGCTTAAAGGTATACCGCCAGCCTATGTAGTTGGCAGTAAATTGTATAGAGATAGTGGCTCTGCATTTGTGGAGGGGGAGTATGCCCCCAAGAACTTAAGTCTTAATATTAAGTTTCAGACTAAAGCTGCTTTTGATACTGCCTTTTCAGGTACGGAAGGTTATAAGAATGTAGAAGGTTATAAAAGTGTTGCGGATGCATTTTCTGGCACTAATAGTGATTTGGCAGGTTTAAATCATCAGATTGTTGAGATAAAGGAACCCCATGCTATTGGGGGAAAACAAGATAATCCATCTCACGGTGATGATCTGCATGAAAATACAGACAACTTTTCTCTTATAAGAAGCTTATCTCGTGAATTAGTCCGAGCGGACGATGAAAAGATAATAACTATTGCTGGTACCTCACCATTAACTCAAATAACTATTCGGAATAGTAAAGGTGAGACACGGCGTCTTTTGGATGTTTCTCCTGGTGAGCTCTCAAAAACGTCAACCGATGCCGTTAATGGTTCCCAGCTTTATACGTTAGGCACTGGGGTTGCAAAATCTTTAGGTGGTAATGCTAGTTATGCGGATGGAACTTGGAGTGTACCTACATTCACGGTTAAGAGCGTGAAAGAAGATGGCAAAACAGAAGATAAAGAGTATCATGATGTAGCAACAGCGTTTGCTGGTGTAGGAACTTCTTTCGTAAATATGAATAATTCTATCACGAATATTAAGAATGAACTTAGCAAAGATATTGCTGAAGCAAAGAGTGATTCCTTGCATTGGAGCGATACTGCACATGCTTTTGTAGCGACGCATGGAGAGAAAGATAGCAAAAGTAATAGCAAGCTTACATTTCTTTTAGATGGTTCGATTAATGCTGGTTCCACGGATGCCGTAACGGGTAATCAGCTTCATGCACTAGGGAGCGGTGTTGCGAAGTCTTTAGGTGGTAATGCTAAGTATGAGAATGGCACGTGGAATGCTCCTACATTCAAGGTTAAGCGATTTAATTCTGATGGTGATGTTACTGA
>NZ_JBHIOT010000115.1:0-2489 GCF_042195745.1 Bartonella sp. AP7XZML | reverse complement strand
TCTTTTATCAAGCGGCGGGACACCTCGACTGGGAAACTGCCGCTAAACTCATAGCCGATATCGCCATTGTTTTTCATTGGTCTCTTCCGGACATGATGGAAATGGAACCGCAAGAATTAATATTCTGGCGAAAACAAGCAGCAAAAAGGGATAAGATAAAATGAGTGAAAAAGTAGCCGATGCAAAGGTAAAATTATCTCTTGAAGACAAACTCACCGCACCTCTTAAACATCTTCAAAAAAAATTCGATACATTGTCAAAAACACTCTCACATAGTTTGGGTATTCCGCGCTTTTCTGCTGCTGTCAAAAACATGACAAAAAGCCTTCATGGCGTTCAAAGTGCTCTTGGAGTGGCGGCAAGTCGTGCTTCAGTCTTTACCGGTGTCTTAGGGCTTGCTGGTGGTGGTCTTGTGGCAAGTGTAGCCGCCCTCACCATGAAAACCATGCATCTGGGAGATAGTCTTTATCACGCATCACACCATTTAAATATGAGTGTTGCATCACTTCAATTATGGGGTGATGCAGCCGATAATTCAGGCACTTCTGCCGAACTTTTTCAACAATCCTTAGCGGTTTTAAATAGGCGTTCGGCACAAGCCTATGCTGGACAAAAAAGAGGCATGATGGGCTTTGAAGCACTTGGCATTTCTGTCAAAAACACTTCTGGAAAACTCAAATCCACTTCTGTCTTGTTAGAAGAAATTACCGACAAGATGAGTAAGATGAAAAGCCAAGCACAAAGACAGCATATTGCCGCTCTGCTGTTTGGGGGTGATGGCAAAGAAATGGCGACCATGCTTGCACAAGGCATGGCACCCATTAAAGAGCTGTTTGCAAAGGCGCGAAAAGGAAAATGGCTGATAGGTGCCGATGTCGCACGCTATGCAGCAGATTTAAGTGACAAGATGGGAGCCTTTAAGAAAAAAATAGGCGGTATCGCGAGCTTTATTGGCGCGCGTTTCATGCCCGTTATTAATGATATGATTGACGGTTTTTCTCGCCTGATTGATGAAAACCGCGACCTCATTCAAACAACCGTTGCGAGCTGGGCTAAAAGCGTAAAAAAAGTCTTTAATGATTTGCTTAATCCTACCTCTGATTTGAGAAGAGGCATCAGTGATCTTACAGAGAGAATTAAAGGCTGGTTTCAATGGATGGAGCCGTTGATTGGTGAAATAACCCTCTTTAAGGTAGGACTTGTGGCACTTGGTTCGTTCATTTTTGGTCCACTCATTGCCGCATTAGCAGCCGTAGGAGCCGCATTTGTCACGCTTGGTTATACTATAATGACGACACCTATCGGGTGGATACTTGGTGGTATTGCAGCACTTGTTGGAGCTGGATATCTGCTCTACAAAAATTGGGACAAAATCAATGGCTGGCTGCTTACATCACTAGCCATAGTAAGCGCAGTTTTTATCAGGCTTGCTTTCGCTCTTTCAGGACCAGTGCTTTCAGCCTTCACTTCCGTTGGTTCTAAAATTACCGGTCTGGCTGCAAATCTTGGAAAATCCCTGCTCTCAAAAATAATCGCAGCAGATAAAGCTTTTATTAGATTTTCTGCTACTCTGGGAAGATCACTGCTTTCAGCATTAGCCTCAGCTGCTTCTGCAGTTGCCAGTCTTGCTTTAACTCTTGTAGGGACACTGATTTCGGCAATAACTGCCGTTAGTTCTGCTTTTATATCGCTTGGTATCGCAATCATGACCACTCCTATCGGCTGGATCGCTGGCGGCATAGCAGCCCTTGTTGGAGTTGGATATCTGCTCTACAAAAATTGGGATACGGTAGTAAGCTTCATAAGCAACTTGTGGAATTCTTTTGCGAGCTTATGTAGTAACGTTTTCAATAACCTCTTGACGCTCTTTAAAAACTTTTCACCGCTCTCTTGGATTTCAAAAAAAATCAATGCATTGATTGAGTGGCTGTTTGGGATCAATCTCATGGAAGCAGGAACCAATCTCATTGGTAGCTTGTGGGACGGTATCAAAAGCCAATGGAATGCTCTGTCTGAATGGTTTAGCGGCATGATAAGCAAATTAACCAGCTGGATGCCTAATTGGATGAAAGAAAAGTTAGGGTTTAATGTTTCAATAGACAAGACTTCAACCCAGACTTTAAAAACCTTTACCGAAGAAACCAATTCACGCGCAAAAAAAATGGTTGATACAGTAGTGGTTACAAATACCCCCCCTGAAAAACGCAAGAGTGGTTTTAATACAAGTGTCGTTGAAACAGGACAAATGCAGGCAACAAATAAAGTAGGTGCCTTTAAAGCTCCAAAGCCAATTACGGTTCATAAGCCCGTTGAAGTAGACGCCCGTGTAACCATTACAAATCTAAATATTTCCGTCCCCAATGGTCTCAAGGACGAAATCAGAGATGCTGTCAATCAAGCACTTGAACGCTATGCAAAACAGCAACGTTTAGCCATAGCCTCTAGCCTTTCGGATTAAATACCATGATGTTAGCTTTGGGTGGTTTTAT
>NZ_JBHIOT010000114.1:0-19567 GCF_042195745.1 Bartonella sp. AP7XZML | reverse complement strand
AGGGCGGAAACTGTTAATGATCGTTTTTTCCAAGGCTGCACGGGTGCGCACCACATTGACAAAGCGCCACAATGGGTCACTAGAGGTGGTATGATTTCCCCATAAAATGCGTCCATTGGCAGCTATTTGCCCATGGTTATTTTGGCTAAGGCGTGCCGGTATAAAGGTAGCAATATCGGCTTGATTGAGACGATTTGCTTCATGATCAATTTCGCCATCAAAATAGCTAATCGGGCGTGCCGTGCCTAAAATACCTTTGACATCTTGGTTTGAAGGTGACCAAAAAACACCCCCCTTTGCTTGTCCCGTTTGATAAACATGGCTGCTGCAAAAGGACTTGCGGGTTTAACACTAACACCACCCTCACTATTTGCCACCCGTACAAAGGGATCAATCAAATAACAAAAGCGTGAGGAAAAATCTGCACGAGTGGCAAGGCTTTCTTCCGCATTTTTACCACCCGTATCAAAAACGGCAATGGCTTGCAACTTTTCTGCCACTTGTTCTAAAGCATCTGCCACGGGGTTTTTGCCATTATCAATCCGCCCTGCACTATAAGCCGGTGCTAAGAGAATTCCAGGTTCCACACCTAAATGCCCTCTAGCGTGTTTTAGCGCATGCACACCGGTTAAAGCCGTATTTGATCCCACCATTTCGGCTTGTGTCTCAGCAATGGTTGACTTTTCTTCTACCCGCACAAGAATAATTTGTGCCTCAATCCCCTGCGCGCACACGGCTTTAATCACATCAAGAGCTGTGCCTCTTGCCCCAAGCTTTTGGATTTTTTCTGTCTCATGGCTAAAAATAAGGACAGGCTCGTCGAGGGGAAAAACTTGGTTGTCAGCATCAGGGGCTGCAACAACCGCCCCAATGGCGGTTTGATTAAATGTTGCTAAAGGACGGGATTTTTTACATTGACTAACCCTATTGACCTTAAATTATTGTCAAATACACAGAGTTATTCTTTATTTTGAGCTTTTCTTAATTCTGTAATGGGGACACCACCAATACCCCAATTGTCTGTCTCCACTTCATCAATCACGACAACAGTCGTTTTCGGATTTTTATTCAGAATATTAACTAATAATTGAGTTGCCCCTTCTATTAGTTGCCGTTTCTGTTCAGAGGTAACCCCTTCATTAGTAATTTTAATATTTATGTAAGGCATAAGATCTCCATAATTTACAAATATTGAATAAAAAAGCTCAAATAAATGAACGCAAAAAGATTAAATATTAATACATAATAACTATGCATTTTAAAGCTCGTATCCACCGGTGAAATATGCAGGCTACTGGAAGCAAAAATAGCATTTATTGATACAGGAGAAAGGAGTTGAGCTGCAATAAAGAAGCAAATCCAAACCAAATAATCCGTAACCCCATAAGCCATCGATGACCCTAGTAAAGGAAATGCCAAACTAAATAGCACCATAGGGTGAATTCCTACTACACTGAAAATTGGCAACACAAAGAGAATACAGGCATAGCGCTGCCAAACAGAAAGTGATGCCAATGAGTGACTAAACGTCATCGGCAACAAAGGAATAAGCAAATCACAAGTAGATATTAGCAGACTACAACCTAGCAACAACATAATTTCACTGGATATACTGCGTATCACTGCCACTAAAGGAGTCAAAAAATCAATACTGCGTGAACTCCCACGCTCAATGACGTATAGAATGCTCGCCGTCAATGCAATGCTTTCTAGTGCATTCAACCTGATAACTGTCAACGCAACGATAAATGTTAGCCAGAAAAATATCAAAAAAATCCAAATTCTTACTCTCTCTCCTTCTTTATTTGCCCTCCTCTCATCGCAAATAATCGGGTTAGCTAGCGGTACAACAGGAGAAAGGCACAACAACAACAGACTAAATAGAAAAAGTGGTATCCCCAAAGCAGCGGATGTGAATATTGGTGTTCTAGGCATAGCAGCGAAAACTGTTGCTGCACCGATGCTGGTCGGCATCAGTACCATCGTGATGCTCATCATTCGCATCACAATAGCGGCCAAATGGCGAGAGGGAAAAACACTTTTCTTCAAGGCATCAATCATTAGGGGGATAACCCCCAAACTCATCGGCCAAGCTAGAAACGCAGTCAGTATCGCAATGGAAAGGGTAAGTGAACCCTTTCCATAGCGCATCAACCGTTCAGAGAGAAATTCTGAAATACGCCATATATTCATCATATGGCGCAACAATCCCATGGCGAGTAATAGCCAAAAGACATCAGTAAAACGCACAAGTACAGTACGAACATCAGGCAAGTGCCAACGCCATATCAGCACTAAAGTACAAGCCAACAGGATGAACATACCACTGCGTGCATTACCCTTCAACCACCAGTATGGTATCGTCAAAAGCAAATAACCGAAAACAGTCACTCCAGCCAATGGAATAAGAAACCAAGTTCTTATTGAGATAGACATAAGAAAAATGAATAGCATCAGCATCGCCATTGTAGCGGATACGGAGGACATGCGTATCAGGAAGCTTTTTACATCATCAATGTACATTAATTGTTGAATCTTTGACTGAGTAGCGATTAAGAAGCTGCTCGTACATGTCAGTGACACAGCGCCCTGCATCCCGCAGTGCACGAGAATTAACTAAAGGCCTAGGCAAAATATATGTATAAAAATTGGGCTCCTCTACTGGATTACCGACCACCCATAATGCATTTTGTATTTGCCCTTTAGTGTCTATAGGATGCTGCCGACGGTCAATATCAATACCACCAGGATGATATCCTTGGTTGATAAATGGTCGAATGATGCCCTGACCAGGCAAATTCTGGATAAAAGGGGACTCATCACGCAACGGAGAAAAACGATCAATCTTGGCCTTGATCAGCACATCTCCATCAACTGAACTGTTTTCATCTTGAAAAACAGACTGAATTTCGAAACGGTTGGTACTAGCATTGAGAACAAGTTTAGGTGAAGGTCCGCCAGCCAAAGTCACGATACCAGCCTCCATCAGAGCCTTCAACTCTTGGTTTCGCTGCATCGGTGGGCCGACAGAAATACGGTTAAAGTTTGGATTAAAATATTCAATAAAATACTTGTGAGATGAAGACGTTAACCCGCAAAAATCAATTGCTGAACGTAAGATATCACGGACATCTCGTAGCACATCTGTAGCAGCTTTCACTGGGCCATCAACATTACCTGCAGCGGAAGAATGAAGATCGTCCTTCAAATGCTCCATGAAGAATCTTGTATAATCCTTCAAAGAGGCAAATATTTTATTTCGATGAGGATACAGCAACGCTTGAATACACTGCTCGTCTTTGGAAGTAACAACATAAGTTTCAGGGTCTAGCCAGTGCCCCAGCTGCGTACTTCGATAGACATAACACATTTCTTTAAGCAACAGAGGTAAAAGCTGCGTTTCGAAATCCAGCTTCGGAGAACCGTTAGCAATGCTGGATTGCTTACGTAGATGATGTATTGCATCGAGAATAAGGAATGATGGTATGTATTGCCCACTACCACCCTTTTGATTAATCCCGCGACTACTAAAAGGCAATGTTTGACGGGAGAATAGAGCTGTCGCAGGTTCTTTGCCGCTTGGCATGTAGCGCAATTGTCCAGCATTTTCAGTAAAAGTCCCACCGCGACCGTAAGTCAATTGCGACAAGACATCATAGCTAATTAATCCAATTCCCTGCACCAGCACACGAGACTGAGATTGTATAGAATCCAACTTTTCAATTGGATAAGGATTCGAATAATAGTTCAAAAGCGCATTTTTCATTTGATGACCAGCCACAAACTGTTGCAGATTTTCATCATGCGATGAATATATATTCATACCGTGACCCGTGGTCATATAAACAAAATCTACACTGTAACGACAGCCATCTTCCAAAAGAACATCCGTTTTATGATCTTGGTGGATATGGAGATTGATAACCTTTTGTCGGATCTCCTTAATACGAATACCGGAAGGTAAATCTTGCGTGAGCTCTTGGTAAGCCCAAGACAGGTATTCCCCTAACAAACGACGTGATAAATAATCATTTTCTTTGATTTCTCTCCCAACATCATGCTCTGTACGAGAAAAAACACCGTTAATATTACGATAACCTTGTTGACTAGCCCATTGATAAAAATTCGGCCCCTTACGAATAGGCCCTACCCCCTTAACTGTATCATCACCAAATAAAGTAATCTGGCAAGCGACAGTGTTAACCAATAAATGATCTGGCTGATGCACACTATGGGAACCAGTTCCCATCTCATTGGGATTAATCAATAATGTTTCCAGAAAATGGATAATGGGAATAAAGTGTGAGCAAGCGTTCGAGAATACTGATCCCACGAGGACCAACGCCCAAAATAGCGACTGTAGAGTGAAGCATTCTGTAATCTCTCCTATTAGAATAATTTGACTTTCACAAAATGTTTCAAAAAGAATGGAATAAATTCTCTCGACTTTTTAGTGAATATTGCGGATTTATGAAACGTCAACGACCTTCTTACAAAGACAATATTGACAGATTCCAGCAGCGGCAAAAAGCGCTACAGCACCACAGATAACGGAAAGCGCAATGGCATATGAACCAGACTGTAAAAAACTCGTCAAGAGAGGTCCTAATATTTGGCCAAAACCGTAAGTTAAGGTAGCCAAGCCTAGCAGATTTATACCATACGGCGCATATAAACGCTTAGCTAACGGCATAACTAAAGAAGTCGTCCCCATAAAAGTAAATCCAAACCCTATACAACTGAGAACGATCAGTACAAGAGACTGGCTGAATAATGTCAGTAATACGCATCCTCCTTGGATAAGCAAATTGAGCATCAGACAACGTAATACCCCCACCGATGGGCTCCCCATAACCAAATGAAACAACTAGGAACAATAGCTATTCCAACAAACGACCATAAGTGGTTAGCGAGTAGTGGGAAATTAAATGTTTTCGCCATCAGAGGAAGATATGTCGCGACAATAATATAACCAAACCCAGCGAGCCCATAAATCAGAGCGAGTTCCCACCAAACGATATTTTCGTGTGCCAATGACTCATTACCAGAAAATTGAGACGCATCAACACGACGTGGAAATAAAATAAACAACAAGAGCAACAATACAACAGATATAAAACCAGCTCCAAACCAAATATTTTTCGCGTTCAGCGATTTACTCAAACCAATAATAACATACTCATTACCCAGTAGAATACCAACTCCCACACCTGCATAAAGCGAAGCAATAACCCACAACTTGTGACTATACTGCATAACCGTAATAGAACCAAAAATCATCATTGCCGCACTCGCGATACCGGCAGCAAAGCGGATAAAGAAGACCAAGTAAAAGTTTGTTGTTAATACCATGGCAAAAATAAGTGCACTCGTCACTATAGCTGCACCAAATAGCATGTAGGGAGCACGGGATATATTCCCAACTCTGCAAAACGAAAAAAACATACTCCCAACTAAATAACCGCCATAATTAGCGCTAGCTATATAAGAAAGTTGCTTAAAGGTAAACAATCCTTCATCCAACATAACTGGAAATACCGGCGTATAGAAAAATCGCCCAATTCCCATCCCCAAAATCATAATAATCATACCGAATACAGCGATTTTGAAATAACTCAAATCTTGACGATTATTTTTTCCCCCCATTACTCTTAATCCCTTAACTGATAGCTCCCTCATCTGCGTTCTATCTCATCGAGAGTAACACTTATCTCAGAGAATAAAAGCCAATCTAGCCATTTGTTTGAACAACCAGAGCAACATATTGAGCGATTATTGTCAACATTACTGGATCAGTTATATGCATTTCATCGTTTTAAACCCTGTTCCATGTATGATCTTCTCCCTACAAAGCTTCTTTTTCAGAAAAATAATGGCTGAAATTAAGCAGCAATAACAACGAGGAAATCAATAAGCACGCCCCCGTTCAAACAAGACAATATCCCCTAAAGCTCTGCTTCATCAGGTATGACTAAAATACCCTCACAAGGTTGCGTTATGTTCACATGGTGAACACCCTCAACCATCAAGCGGCTTAGTATCCAACTTAAAGAGAGATCAAGGACAAGCTTTTGCGCACACGCCCATTCTTCTCTTAAACTCTGCTCTGCTCTTTCCAAGACAAAGGAGCCTTCATCCGATAACAACCAAAAATCAATGGTATTAAAGAGTATAAAGACTACTTTTAATATAGCTTTGTTTTTTATCAGCAACAGTAAAAAATTTGTTTTTTTATAAAAATTGAAATTTATTCATTTTTTATCGTATATTTTATGTAAAAATATCTACTTTACATCATAAAAGTGTATTTATAATAATAATATTTTTATTTAAAATCGTCCTACCATGTAAGTGGTGAATAATGAAAACATAAATAAAGGGGGGGGATCATGGATCATTCAGAATGTAATTAATGACTAAAGAAAATTCTTTTCCCTAGGAAATAATCCTAGGGAAAAGTTAGTTTGATCTATAAGTGGGGAGGAGAAATGAAACAACAATATATTTTAGGAAAATACACACGTGTTGTTGTTCGTGAAGAGGATGCTATTTTTGGTGCGGGTTCAAAGCAGTTTATTATCAATGATAAAAATTTTTGGGAGAACTTAGTGCTTATTGCAGCACAATGGATAAAAAGAAAGACAGTAGATGAAGTTTACAATTCACTATCATTAATCATGTTAAAAGAAAATTTTGACCGTGCGTTTGATTTTCTTGTTTCTAACCATTTTCTTGTCAAAGCTGAAACATCAGACAATATCCTCAATAATCGCTATTCCAGAAGTCATCTCCATTATCAAAGCTATGGTACGCATCCAATCTCCGTTCAGCATATCCTTTTGCAAAAAAGTGTTGTCATTTTAGGGTGTGGTGGGATTGGTAGTCATGTATCAGCAATGCTTGCATCCTCTGGCGTTGGAAAATTGACTCTTGTTGACAATGATGTGATCGAGATAACCAACCTTACCAGACAAATTCTTTTTACTGAAGAAGATATCGGTCTTCCGAAAACAACAGTTCTTAAACGTGAGCTGATGCGGAGAAATAGCCAAATTGAAGTTCATGAATTACAAATGTTGATTACTGAAAAAGAGGATATCAACAAATTACCCAAAGCTGATTTATGGATCATTTCTGCTGATTCACCTGTTCAGCTAGGCCTATGAATCAATGAATGGTGTGTAAAAAACAAACAAGCCTATATAAATTCCGGTTATGTTAATGATATAGCTGTCTTTGGTCCATTTTACATACCTGGGAAAACTGGTTGTTACGCATGTAGCTCGTCTATAGGTAATCTTCCGGCAAAAAGCGACCATCTTATTTATGAAGCTTGTGTTATGATTAATAATAACTTCAAAGTTGCTACATTTCCCCCTGTTAATGCGCTTTCAGCTGCCATGTGTGCTAATGATGCTCTTAAATTTTTGGGTGGTTATGGAAACCTTCTTTCCACTGATCGCCGTGTGGGGATATGGAGCAGCCAACTTTTCACAGAAGAGCGTTCTCTAAAGAAAAATCCTCACTGTAAGGTTTGTGGAACAACACAATGAACAGACCTCGCACCCTCGCTCTCACCTATGGATCCTATAATGCTGTCCGCATGCTCATTGGTGTTTACCATGCTATTTTTTTAATGTCCATGGGAGTGAGTCTGGCGCAATTAGCTCTGCTTCAGGTTGTCTTTTCCACCACCATCCTGCTGCTTGATTTTCCCTGCGCTGTTTTATCTGACAGATATCGGCGTAAATATTCCGTTATGGCTGGGGTCTTTATGACAGGAGTATTTTATCTTCTATGCCTTCAAGCTCCTAATATGACAGCACTTATTATTGCGCAAATTCTCTATGCAGCGGGCATTTGCATCATTGTCAGCGCCATTGACGGATGGATTTACCATTCTCTAGGCGATAAACAGGATCACTTTTCGCATTATGCTCATCTCTACCACCAGGTTAACTCTTTCGGAAGTATTCTCAGTGGGATTATAGGAATTGGAACGATCTATTACTCTGGACAATATTTTATGGGATATATCATCTCATGCCTCATGATGGGATTTATTTTTTTGATATTCCTTATTGTTCCTGAAGAAAAGAAAACGACAATTGAAACGTCCAAAACAAAAACAATCTTGCACAATGCCAAGGAAACGCTCTGGATATTTCAAAATACAGTAGGAGGAGCATGGTTTATTTTCCTCATGTGCCTTTTTAGCGCTGGTATTCAGATTATTTATCATTTCTGGCAACCAATAATACTTTTAGGGGGAAAAATTCATCACCTCAACGGTTCGCAAATGCTCGTCTTGATGTGCTGCCATATTGGAGCCTTTTCAGCACAATATTTTTCAAATTTACTGATGTCTAAGTATCATGTTCTTGATAAAAAATATAAGAATTCTATAAAATATTTTTCCTTCTTTTCTGCGCTGATGTGCATAGCGCTCTATTTTTCAGTTCATAGCCATCAAACGGCTGCATCAGTCATCGCCTTCTCTTTAATCCATGGATTTATTTGCACTGTACCGATCGGTGCAAAAAGCTTATTTTTCTCAGAACTTAACCAAAAACAAACGCAGCATATTTCCGGTGTTGTTGGTGCTGTCTCTTTTAGCGGAAGAATATTTTCAATTACAGTATTGAGTATTATTTCTTTTCTTCCTGCAAAAGTTTCTCCATCTTACTACCTAATATTACCGACCATTACTTTTTTCATGTGTGGTTTGGTTGTCATGAGATGGATGAAACACTCTCAAAAGTCTCTATGAGAGGAAAATTTTAAAATTATCACCCACAATGTTTTCTTCTAAAAGAAATCTATAACTTTTTTGAGAGCATTGCCACATCCAACTTTCAATATACAATGCCAATATAAAGCAACACGTTGATTTATAATGATAATATACCAAACGCGAATATTGTAAGATTCTTTCTTTTCAAATCTGCTTTATGGTTGAAACAATCAAAATCATTTGCTTGCACATCATAAGTGGAGAAAGCCGTATAAATAAAAACGATTTAGAAAGGAAAAATGCCTTTTATGAACTCTCATAGTCAAAATCTATAACAACAGGAAGGCAGATATATAAGCAGATATATAATATGCCTCTTTGCATCTTCATAAGTATACAAATGGTGTGGCTTGATAAGGCCTTATATGTCTCACAGAAACTTTTGTGTTTTATACCATTTACGAGGTGGCGTCGCAAAATGGGCTTATACACATTGCAAAGATATCTCTTTAAAACAAGCGCATAAATCGGCAACACAAGTATATTTGTGTTTAGAACATGCTTTTTATATGAGAGGCATAATCCCAACGGGATAAACAGAATTCCGATACACAGTCAACTGCTTTTATAACAATAGATGGCGGAGAGGAAGAGATTCGAACTCTCGAGAGCCTTTTGAGCCCTACTCCCTTAGCAGGGGAGCGCCTTCGACCACTCGGCCACCTCTCCAACAGAGAGGCATAAATGGTATCAACAGAAAGTTCAAGACATTTTCGATTTTTTTCCCAAATATCTGAAATTTTTTTCCTTTATTGATCCCATAAGGAGCAAAAGTTAATAAAACAAAAATTGTGTCTTTTTTACCACAGCATCTCGAATAGTACATGTATATATTACAAAAAGGTAATTTCATATTTGAAACTCTAAAAAGATTAGTTATAGCTAAGATAACAAGTGCTGCGTATTTTACTTATGTCTTTGTCCTTAATGCGTTAGGCAAATGGTACTCTTTAGAAGAAATTTAACCGGACCTCGGAGATCCCATATGAATATTAAATCCCTCTTTTTAAGCTCTACAGCAGCTTTTTTAGCAATTTCTGGAGCACATGCTGCTTCAACAGTTATCGCCGAACCCGAACCTGTAGAATATATTCGCGTTTGTGATGCCTATGGAAAAGGATATTTTTATATCCCTGGAACAGAAACCTGCATGCGTTTATCAGGAAATGTTCGTACTGATTTTATAGGCGGTGATAATATCGATGCAACAACCGAAACTGAACTAAGAGACAAAAGAAAAACCTATGGCGCAGCATCACGGCTCACCCTTGTTTTTCAAGCAGCTTCTGAAACAGAAATGGGAACACTTCGTTCATATGCAAGAATTTATTCAAACTGGGGTGATGGTAGAGACAACGCTGCTGCAAAGCTTGCCGCGGCTTACATTGAACTGGGTGGTTTTCGCGTAGGTCTTGATGACACAATTTTCAACAGCTGGACTGGTGATTATGGAAATGTTCTCAATGATGACAGCATAGCGCCTGCCGGCACAACACGCACCAATTTTATTTCCTACACCTTTAGTGGTGATTCCGGCTTTTCTGCTATTATCGGCGCTGAATTAGGCAATAATGCAGATTCTCTTACAGGAATAACAGGATACTACATTGATAAAGATGATAAGCTTGTTTCTATCACTGAGGGCACTCTTCCAAGTAAAGCAATTAAAAATTACACCCCGAATGTGGTTTTGGGTATAAAGTTCATGCAAAAATGGGGTGGTTTTTCAGCAGTTGCAGCATATGATGCTTACTACAAAAAGTGGGCTGGAAAAGTACGTGCAGATTTCAATGTTAACGATCGTTTCAATCTATGGGTAATGGCTGGCTATAAAAATGGACTTGATTACTACACAGTAAATACAAAAAATGAATTATCACGAAAAAGCACAACAATTTATGCAAACTGGGGTGGTAAATGGGCTGCTTGGGCGGGTGCCACTTACAAGCTTACTCCAAAAGCAAATTTGAATGCTCAAGTTTCTTATAGTGCTGTAAAAACCTTTGCAACTTCTGTAAATATTACATACACGCTGGTTCCAGGATTTGTGATTACACCTGAATTAACCTATGTTTCTTGGAACGATGATCGCGTTGTGACGGATAAAAATAATGATGAAAAACATTTATTCAATAAGAAAAGTGCTTTTCAAGGTATGATCCGTTTACAGCGTTCATTCTAATCCTATTTAAGCTACAGCTTTTAAAAACTGGCAACATGGTTTGCCAGTTTTTATTTTTGAAATCAAATATCATGAATATCTTTTCCTGATACGTATTGTCTTGTCTCTCGGAAAAAACCGACTTAGTTTCATAAAACTACTCTTAAGATTAACCTGATATGCTTGATAAGAGCACCTCACACGGGCTTTTACACATCACTTCAAACACAATCTCTTCCTTGCCCTTTAAAGCATGAATAACCCCCATTGCTTTATGCCTAAATTGATTTTTCTTGGTAATTTATACCTAACCTTTGCAATTTAGGTCATGAACTTCTCTGGTCAATTCTATACTGAACAGATAAAATATTGAAAAAACAAGACATCATTGTGTTTTTGATATGCCTGAATGTGTCTTCTATCAACACTCTAAAACACAATGTTTTATAACACTGCTTCATTAAAAAACTTAATCATCAAGAAACATGTTGTCAAAACGATGCAAACATCCCCTAAAGCAATAAAAGAGAAAAAAGATATATCTTCAAAAAAATGAATTGACCTCTTCCCCTTCTAAAGAATAGCCCCCTATCAGTAGCAATCTGTAAATGCCCCTATTTTCTTGAATCTGCATCACTTTGATTTATAATGATCAATTTATAATTTTGCATGTTTCAATCAACCAAAACCATTCACTTGTACACGACGAGTGGAGAGAGCCGTGTGAATAAAAACGAGTAAAGAAAACCCTTTTATGTATCGTTTTAAGTTCCAAGGGTTGTAGTAACATTGAGATCTAACAAAGTGTACGATAGTGCTAGGTACTTTTATTAAGCATCAAAATGAGGATACACTTCATAGAGGATTTTAGATTATATTTTCTATGAACGTCGCTGTAAAATATATGTTGTGATACACACTAAAAGACATTTCTTTAAAACAAGCATGAAATATACAATACAAGTCCATTTTATTTGAGGCGTTTCATCCTGCGTAAGGCACATGTCATCATATACGCAACATCTTGGCTTTATGCGTTTTTAAAGGAAGAAAAATATAAGACAAAGAAACAATAAAATTTAATCTCTGCAAATCATAGAGCTTTCAGAGTTATGTTTCCATAAAACGCCTTATACCGTATAGAGGATTTTTTACACGATTAATGCCCTTTTTACATAAAGCCAATTGGCAAAAAGCAGCCTTTCCTGATAATAAAAAGGCTTACACGTAATCATAAGCCATATTTTCAATTAAAACGCATTGAATTCACGGAAAATACTTATCAACCAATGCATAAAGAATTGCTGCTGTTTCAACATCTAGAATCCCATCATAATTTTCTTGACGAAAATGAAGTTGAAATGCTCGGATCAAATCTTTGTATCCTGTTTGGGTACACGCAGCAGAAATGTCATATCCATAACATTTTAGCTTCGCCAAAACATCTTCTTTGGGTGGCAAATTCTTAGAGAATTGCTCTTGATAATGACTTTTTAGTTCATCATCATACCATGCTCCTATACCTGCGCTATAAAGTTCTCTCCATGGAAAAGCTGCTCCTGGATCACTTTTTCTTCCAATGGCAATATCACTATGTCCCACCACATCAGTTGGCATAATATCGGGATACCGTTGAAGAATATTCAAGGCAAGTTCCTTAACAGCATCAATTTGTATTGGATTATAAGGAGGAAACATACCCCTCCCATCATGATAAGTCGCTAAATTAACGATTTCAATCCCGATAGATGCATCATTGAGATGACTATGCCCAGCCCATGAACTCACACCCGCATGCCATGCACGCTCATTTTCATCAACCAGATTAAAAATACGCATATCCTTAAAGCCTGCCTCACGATATGTCTGCTCTGAAGGATCAGGAACAAGATAGTGTGCACTAACCTTTTCTCCTGTAAGCGCCATAATCGAGGCTTTAAAATCAATAGCCGTATAATGCATAACGAGAAAATGAACGCGACGACTAAAACTCTTGACAGAACGATAACTGTTGTAATCAATCTGATACATAAAAGCCCTTTCTTTTTTGCTTAAAAAACCACTGCGCATCACAACAGATAGAATACGAACTGTTAAAAAATGCAATAAACTTCCCATCTAGGTACTAAGAATTACGACTAAAATTTGTTCATCAAAAATATTGACACTCTTATCAACAATTAAGACCACATTTTTATTTTTCTCCCACACACGCATAAAATGTTTTTAACCACATTAAATATTTTCCCCAAAAAAATTCCTACAAATTACCAATCAAAAAGAAAACAAAAGCGTAAAAAGATCACTCCTTAAATCTTCACATCTTACAGAAAAAATAGTTCTTCCTGTTATCAAATTGAAAAATATCGCCCCTCGTAAGTGAACACCCAACGATCATGCAATCACACAAAAACTTAAAGGAAAAATTTTATGAGCTCTTTACAGCAATTTATTATCAGATAACAGAACGGCACATGTTCGCAATAAACTCTTCACGGACATATTGTTCAATAAAATTTGCAAAGCTTTCCTGTAAATGACACGACTTCTTGTCTTTTCACACCATCGCTTTTTGATTTACAAAGAATCTCAATTATCTACAACGCTTGCGGCACACGAAGTCTCTGGATTCCTTGTCATCAGCTCCATGAAAGATAACATCTTGATTTATAATCATAATTAATCATTATAAATATTGAATATAGCGAGCCTAATATCGTAAAGTTTTTCTTAATCTTGAATCAATCAAAGTCATTTAATGACACATCAAAAGAAAAATTACCCTATAGACAAAAACCACTGAAGAAAAGGATCAAAATACTTCCTATAATAGAACGTTCAATAATTTAGGCAATATTTTACATCCCCATAGAGGTTCATTTTTTCTTCTCCGTTTTCAAATATCTTTTTAAGACAGCCCAAGCTGCATATTCTTGTAAGACGACACCTAAAAGTGGTCGCGTATAGGGAAAAGTAATATAATCCTCACCATAACCTTTCATCCGTATAGTTATGGTAGCATGTCCAAGGCTTTCTGCTTGATTTTCTAATGTCTCCAAAGAAGGCTCTAGGCTCACTTCAACCTCAAGCAGTGGAATATCTTGTTTACCTTTTTCTATGGGCTGAAAATATTCTAAAAGCCGCGGATCATTGGCAGACCAATGAACCTCAACGTGCATTGCTAATTGTTTACAAGCAGTAGTAACTTCTGCCCCAACCAAATGGGAGTGAAAATGATTTTCAAATTCTTCCACGAAATGTTGTTCCAAGGGCGCTTCTGATTGAGCAACCAGTTGCACCAAAACATAGGGGCTCTTCCATAAAAAATGCCGTTCAAAGGGTTCATTTTCAAGATGATCATCAACCCACTGCGCAATGGTACTTTCATCAATTCCAATCAAAGTCCATGCATACTCCGCACGCGATACAGAAAAATATTTCTTCTCGTTGTGTTCTAAATAATTCTCTAAAAGCGCAAGAGCCTGTGATGGTGGACCAGGCAAAACAACAAGCGTACTTCCATCGCAAGAGAGATAAAACCCTGGTGCTGTGCCTGTAGGATTATCAAGCACAGTTGCTGTCTCAGGAAACAATGCTTGACGTGCATTACTCTTATCCGCCGTAATCCCTAATCGTTGTAATTGACCTTTTATTGTTTGCCAAACATCTTCATGATGTACCAAAGGCTGCTTTACAGCTTGAGCAACTCCATCGCGTGTTTTATCATCTGATGTTGGTCCCAATCCCCCACTGATAATGATAAGATCTTCTTGTCCAAGACAAGAAACAACAGTCTCACTGATTTGCTGTAATTGATCAGCACAAACAAAATGACGTGTGACTTGAATATTTCTCTTGTTCAAGCTTTGGCTTAAATCTTGTAAATTCGTATTCAAATATTGTCCTGAAAGGAGTTCATCACCAACGGTAATAATCGCCGCACGACACACAAAGACAGGCTTCACAAGAGAATTGCGAACAGCTTCAGCCATTTGACGGGTAGAGGCTATACCTCCAAGATCATAGGTAACGGTTTTTCCAGCACGAATAACCTGATCAACACTCTCAGACAGTTGTTTTGCTGCATCTTTAAAGCCTAAATGCTCTAAGAGTAAAGCCGTGGTATAAAGCATCGCAGAAGGATTGGCTTTATTTTGTCCAACAATACGTGGTGCGCTTCCATGAACAGGTTCAAAATAAGCAATCTCGCTCCCCACATTCACATGAGATGCAAGCCCCAATCCCCCCATTACCCCAGAGCCAAGATCAGAGAGAATATTGCCAAACATATTTTCAGCAACAATCACACCAAACCGCTCTGGCTTGGTTGCAATCCACAAAGCAACCGCATCAACATTATGAATATCTGCTTCAATTTCCGGATAGTTTTGCGCAATCTTCTCAAAAATTTCCTGAGCAAACTGTCCACTTTCTCGCATAACATTGGGCTTATCAGCAAAAGTAACTCGCCTAAAGCTATATTTCCTTGCATAAGAAAAAGCGTATTCAAATAACCGCTCTAAACCAAAGCGTGTCTGCAAACGGACTGTCCACGCAGCTTCCTCAAGCCCATATTTTGTCAAATTTGGATGTTTTAGCCAAACGGCTGTTTCAGGAGAAATACCCCGAAAATCTAATCCAGCATAAAGGCCTTCACTATTTTCTCTGATAACACAAAAATGAAAAGGACGTTGGGGACCAAAGATGTATCTTACAGGACGTATATTCGCAAACAAACCTAACTTTTGGCGAAGTTGAAGTACGGGAGAAACATAGGCAAGTTTTTTCTCTTTTAAATGCGGAGCAAGTTCTTTTAAAGCCGCTTCTTTTCCTTTACTGGTCACAGCACCAAGTAAAATAGCATCACTCTGAGTAATTTTTTGCCAAGTCGCTTGAGGGATAGGATCTCCTTCCTGTTTCCAACATTCAAAACCAATATCACCATAAGTCAATTCAATCGGCAATTGGAATTGCTCTAAAACCATCAGCGCAGCATCACAAACCTCTGGTCCTATCCCATCACCAGGTAATACAAGAACTTTCTTTTTCATAGTCCCTCCATCCACTCATCAATGACTGCATCCGTCATAGTAGGATTATCCTCCCACAAACGCGTACCAGCACCAGAGATAATCTTATATTCATGGTTCAGATTATGACTTTTTGTCTGATTATCTACCGTTGCAAGTTGCGACTTTTCTCCCACTAAAGCTAAAAACTTCCCCTTATACTTAACTATTTCATCTCTAGCATCTATTTCTAATAAGAGTTTAAACCCTCTTGTCATGCGTTCAATTGCCACGCTTTTTTGTTTATCAGGAATCTCCAATAAGGCTCTTTTTTTCATAATGCCAGAAGGATGCATAAAACCATTGAGTATTTCCAAAGCCTCTGATAAATTATTATTTTCTAAGGAGGCAAGAATATCTCCAAGGCGCCGTTGCAAAACCTTATCTGGATAGCCAGGTGCATTCACAGCAAGCACAGCTTGAACATTGGGAAGCTGTACTGCCAATATTTGTACCAATGTTCCAGCCATAGAAAATCCCATAAGCACTGCGGGCTCTTTAAAATAGCTTTTAAGTTTTTCTTCTATAAAAGATAAAATGTCTACAGCAGAATGATTGAGAACATGAGAACTCTTAGGAAAAAGAGAAAGCGTATCCAGCAGAGTGACAGGGAATCCTTTTGATAAGCATAGCTTTGTCAATGGAGAACAAAAAACACCACCATCCCAAATTGGCATTACAGGAGAAAGAATAATAATAGGAAGGCTCATTGATCAATTCCTCCCCTTATTTTTAAACATGCATTAGAGCCAGAAATTTTCCCACCCAATATAATGAAAATATGTTGAAACTCTAGGCTCATATTCTCCCCCCATAATAATCGATTTGTTAAACTCAAACTAAGCTTGTAACAAATTTTAAACCCACTCAATCCAGCAACTTAATAAAAAAAATTCATCTAATGTACAGGTGCCCCATTTGTGTAAAACATCAAAAGCATTTCCGCATAATGCTTTCTTTTTATCATTTACTCAGCTTATTTCTGAAGTCATAAAATGACGCGCTTTTTGAATATAAATGATAAAACCAATCATACAACACACAGCTAATAAAGCTGCCATAGCCCGTGGGCTATGACCAGAGATTTTTCCGATAACCGCTGCACTGAGTGCCGCACTTCCTAATTGCAAAGAGCCCATAACACCAGAAGCCGCTCCCGCAGCTTTCGGATGCGATGAAATAGCCAACGCTGTTCCTAACGGCAATAAAAAACCATTGCCAAAAGTAAGAACAGCAATAGCCATAAAACTTGTCACAAGGGGCCATGGGCTTAGATACATTTGCAAAGCAAACAGCACACCGCCTATCACAAAAATAATGTACCCTCTGCCCACAGTTTTTTCCATAGACTCGCGTTCAAAAAACCATCGCGCCAAAAGATTTCCCAAAATATAGGGAAACGAGACACCAATATAGCTATAACTAATGTGTATCGGCGATAACCCCAAAGTCGTGAGTAAAAAAGGCGACTCCACAATATAAGCAAAATAGGCAGCGTAAGAAAAACACGGAATAAGTGCATAAAAAATAAATTGTTTATTTCTGAAAACGCCTAAATATGCCTGCATCAATCCTACAGGAGAAAAATGCTGCCGTTTTTGAGGGGGTAGAGTTTCGCTTAGCACAAAACAACATAGCAAAATGGTCAAAAATATAAAAAAGCTTAAAAAGATAAAAGTTGCCTGCCAATGAAAAGCTTGTATCAAAAGTCCACCAATGAAAGGTGCAAGCGCTGGCGACATTCCAATAAAAGGGAAAACAATCAAATAAAGTTTTCCAGCCGCTTTTTTATCCAACAAATCATTGATAATTGCACGACTTAAGACAAGTCCCGCACAAGCACCAAGACCTTGCAAAAAACGTAACACAAGAAAAGCGTGAATATGAACCGTATAAATCACACCAAGTGTCGTAAATAACCACAAGAATAAGCCCAATAGAAGTGTTTTTTTACGCCCAAAATTATCACTCAGCGGCCCATAAATGAGCTGTCCAAGTGCCAATGCCAACAAAAAAACCGCCACTGCACTTTGAATTTGAGATTGTGTCACTTGATAATATTGACGCATATCGCCCAGTGCTGGTAAAAAAATATCGGTAGAAATCAATCCTCCCGTCGATAAACATACGATAAGTATAATGAATGGTAATGTATATTTATGAGTCATAAAGAAAATCACACTTTTTAGGTAGTTATTAAATAGTATTTAATTAAATATAATTATATTTTATGCTTATATATGCAAATAATAATTATTAAAAGTGTTATTATTTTACTTTATAAAAATATTATTTTTCTTATAGAAAGCATTTTATTTTACAAACTTCACGAGCTAAAAAGTTATTCCCTAACTAAGCTCTCCTATACAAATACTTTGCCGTAATCTTCCGCTGCTTTTTTCATTGATATTATAAGCAAAAGCATAATCTCTCTCCACGGCAACAGTCCCACTTTCTATACAATATCCATCAAAGTTGATCGACAAAACGCAAAGCAGAAAAACAATCTCTAACGTCTCTACCCCAAAGTCACTATGGTATAAACACGGCGCATAACACAACAATAGCTTGAAGCCCCTATCAACACAAATAATTGTGTAAAAAATCTTGATCTATCCCCTATACCATAAAATATAATGCTTTCTCTGCAAACCAACTCACAACCAAATATATCTTACTCATTTCATAAAACTCTTCATCTAAGATAAATATCAAAAAATTATCGTGTAACATATTAACAAATATGATGTCATAACAATTCAATAAGCTTTTTATTTAACTTAATCCATGATCTTTTATAACACTATGAATTGAACATTACTGATATTTATTTTTATCTTCAAATGCGCCTTCTAATCTCATTTTATAAATATTCTTCCCATAAAAACAGTAACACTTTTATAAAAATAAGCAGATATACCCCCTACTTTATAAGCTAGAAACCAATAAACGATAGTATCCAGTTTTTTTAAATTATTCTCTCTCATGAGAAATTCGATGATAATATGATAATAGTATACGGATAGCCCGCTTTTTTTCAGACATAAGTGAGGTCTTTTGGATTGTATAGCCACATTTTACTTCTCATAACAAACATTTGTTTAAAGTANGCAAAAAGGCATTGTATCTCCAGCATATTCAAGGAGATAAAACATGGAAACTCGCATTCCTGAAAACACACCATTTGAGACGAATTTTCTAGGAGAAACATCTCTAGAAGAAAAGTATTCACTCTTTCACACACCCATTTCATGGTCCGCAATCTTTGCGGGACTGGTGACGGCTCTTGCCACCTCAATCTGCCTCTCTTTTCTGGTCGCAGCTTTAGGTTTAAGCCAAATGGATTTCACTTCTTCATCCCCATTTGAAGGCTCTTTCCTCTCCTTTGGCGTGGGTTCCGTTATCGTTACACTGATTAGCCTAGCCTTGGGAGGCTTTGTAGCTGGACGTTTTGCTGAATCATCAGGGATTCTTCATGGCTTTCTCACTTGGGCTCTCATAACATTGCTGATGACCCTCCAAGCCATCCACGTGGTTTCTAGT
>NZ_JBHIOT010000113.1:0-1346 GCF_042195745.1 Bartonella sp. AP7XZML | reverse complement strand
AGTTTTTAAAGCTACAAAGTGCTTTAGATAAACGTTTTGGACAGGATGCCATTCATAAACAAGACTTTGACTTGTCAAAAGTAATACCTCAAAACCAGCCTCCGGATAAGAAGCTTATGAGTGAGTTTCAAACGGCTGTTAAATTTTTGCAACAGAGACAACAGGAGCAAATCAATGCGATAGCGCGTGAAAGATCAAAAGATGTGATACGGTAAGGTAAGGGATAAAAACTTGCTTCTATAGCTTATTTGAGCTATAATAAATATCAACAAAGGAGAATTTTATGTTGAGTGAAGAGGAAATTAAACGACGTCGCTTTGATGCTAAAAATGCATTAGCAAGCCAACGTTTAGAGGGGTTGGAACCAGATCCACAAGTTGTTGCTCAAGTAGAGCGTTATATTATAGGTGAACTTGAAATAAGTGATATTATCAAAGATTATATAGAGCGGGTAAAACGTGGAGAAGTATAAAGGGGGCGTTGATCCTTATACTGATGCTGAAACTGGTGTGATGTATAATCGGTTTGGTATTAAAGATGAAGCTACGCTAAAGTATGTAGAGTCTACTCTCGCTTATGCAAAATCTCTTGAACTTAAGCGTACTCCTATTAGGGGTAGGTTTGATCTTAATCATATGAAAGATATTCACAAGAAGCTATTTGGTGACGTCTATGAATGGGCAGGAGAGATCCGTTCAATAGATATTACCAAAGGTGGTTGTTTATTTGCTTATCATCATCAGATTGAAAGCTACGCACCGAAGATTACACAGCAGCTTGCCAAAGAACAATATCTGCGTGGTCTTGATGCGGATAAATTCAGCCAGAGAGCTGGATATTATATGGGTGAAATAAATGCGTTGCATCCGTTTCGAGAGGGAAATGGACGTACTCAGCGTGAATTTATTGGTCAACTTGCTTGTGAAGCTGGCTATAATATTGACTGGGACGGTATCACGCGAGAGGAAATGACAAAGGCATCAATTGAGGCACTTTAAGGTACTTCTGAATTACTGTCTGAGCTTATTCGTAAGAACCTTACTGAATTTACAAAGAATAGAGAGATTGATGTTTATCAAGGTTTTGGGGGAAAAATAGCTTCTGATGTACAGAACAATAAAGAATTATCCGAAGAACAAAAGGAAAAAATTACAACGGTTTTTAATAAAGTGAAGACAGCTTTTAGCAGACTTCAAAAAGAAGAACCCAAGGTTGAACAATCACAAAAAGATTTGAATGTTTCTTCAAAAGCAACAGAAAAAGCTCCATACCTTGCTGCTTATACGGATAACTCTAATCTAGAACAGAAGGTGCTAAGCGCTCTTAGAAATAAAAAATCTTACGTT
>NZ_JBHIOT010000112.1:0-1730 GCF_042195745.1 Bartonella sp. AP7XZML | reverse complement strand
AATGATTATTTTCGGTCCACCTGTAATCACTAAGCCTGTTGCATCTAAGGTACTGCTTCCTGCATTTACTTTATTGACTGCAATATCCTTAGCTAGATCAAATTTTATATTATTATTATCTTTGCCTTTGCTAATTTGAAGATTTGCACTTCCAGCAGAAAAATCTACCGCGCTGTCCATGATAACGGTCTTACCATCCTTACCCCCAACAGATAGTTTCCAACCACCATTTCTTACGACACTTTCTAAGTCTTTTAACTGTACAACATTTACTGCATCAGTAAGTTCACTACCAGCTGCTACACCTGTAATCTGCCGCGTTATGCCCTTACTAGAATTACCAACACTAACGGCACCCTGCTTACTTTTCCATTGCGCTTCAGTGCTTTCTGTTGCCCCCTGCAGCGAAGAAGTATATCCTGAAACACCTGCAGCCCTATCAGCGATAGTATCACTTCCTATAGCAACACCACCTTGTACAGAAACTATAGAATTGACACCCATTGCGATACTGCTTGGACCCAAAGCGTGAGACATGGAACCTATAGCAATACTAGATTCACCTGTCCCACTTGCCTGATTACCTATAGCAATACCATACAGCGCCTCCTTTGTTACAGATGCATTGTAACCAAGAGCAATCCCCTTTTCTGCATAATTCTTCGCGCCGTAACCAAGAGCCATTGCATAATCACCAGCTGCAAGTACTCTATTTTTTTCATCAATATTCTGTTTTTCAGATCCAGAAGTAGTTCCAACACCACCGATTGCAATGCTATAAACACCTTCCGTTTTCGCCCCCCGCCCCAAAACAACAGAACCATACGATCCTAGTAATGTTTCTGCCTCAAAACCGACAACAACATTCCAACCGTTTCTAGTTTTTGCACCATACCCGATAGCAACAGAACCGTATGCACCTCTCCCATCAACACTACCAACCACATCGTCACCAATAAAAACACCCCACTTGCTGTTTGTATAATTAATCCCACTACCCAAAATAACATTGTTATTTTGAGAACGTTGCATTCCTGCAGTTCCGCCCCGCAAAAGGTCAGAAACATTAACAGGGATTGCATTCTCATTATTCCCTGAAAACTGTTGGGCTGTAGAGCTATCACGAACAAGCGACCGTGGACTAATGAGAGACTTTTTATATTGCTCGTCTGTATCTAGAGTTCTTACCAATAAATTTTTGCTATCGTCCGCAAGAACATTTACGATAGAACTCTTATCGNACAGAGAGAAGGCTTTGTGGATAAGAGACACCAGCACTTTTTACACCTTCAAGAAACGTGTTTCTAAAATCAGGATTTGCTGAAAAAACAGGCGTAACATTCGATAAGAATGTAGCCGCTATAGCCAACGAAAGAACTTTAACAAAAGAAAAACGAGAACGTTTTAATTCACTCGCTGCTTGTGGGGCATATAATTTTTTCATAACAAACTCTCCAATGAAAAAACTTAGAAACACCTCCAAAACATAAAAAAGACACATTTTAGCATTATTGATCTTTTTGGAATTTAGAGTAGATGATCATTGCTTAGGGTGTGAACGTTTTGAGTCTTTAGTCTTGTTTTGTTTGTGCTCTCTGTATTGAGACCCGAATGTTTATCTTTTTGATTATGTTTTTTGGACATAAAGGTAACACATTTAGAGTCTAAGGGTTTTAGTGTGCTGTTTTTTCCTAACTAAAAAAGAGGCCTTGTATATTTGATATTACTTT
>NZ_JBHIOT010000111.1:0-1285 GCF_042195745.1 Bartonella sp. AP7XZML | reverse complement strand
TATGTAACGGGACCACGCTTTTCTTCTGTCAATGCACAGACATGGACCGCGCATCAAGATGAGGCTTTAGCCTTTCGCGTGCTGGCGGCACGCTACACACAAACAGAAAAAACCATTGATCTTGGCACTTTTGATCTTGTGGACTGCTCTGATTTGCAAATACGCGCAGCCATTGAATTGCCTTCAAGCGATTGTTCTGTCATCTTTGAAATTGAAAGAAACAACGGATCGGTTTATCAACTCCTGCCCTTTCAATTGCTAAGCCTTACCGAATATATCAGTGAAAAGGTAAAGCTTCGCGCCATTCTCAAAGGGACAGAGAAGCTCTCACCTGTTTTGTTTGCTCCTGTTCAATTGATTGCGGGGAAGATTCATAAGGAAGCCACTTATGTCACCCGTGCTTTTGCCTTTGGGGAAAAGGCAAGGTTAACGAGCTATATCAAAACCTTTTTACTAGGCGGTGCAACCTTTACACTAGAAATGCAACTGGATGATGGTGCTTTCACCCCTTTGAAACTCGACGAAACAGAGCAACTCGCTGAACCGCTTTGGACAGAGCGCAAATTTATCAGTGGTGATAAAACAGCTAAACAAGCGCGCCTCAAACTCACGCTTACCGGTGGACCGGCGGCGCGGTCAATGGTGAGCGATTTTGGCGCCGGCATATTATGAGGGGAAAATGAGACATGACAAAAACCAAAAAACTCGACATGGAATTGCCTAAAGAAGGTCGTTTTATCAGTTCTGAATTCCCAATCTTGCGGGAAAACTTGACCAAAATTGATCAAGCTCTTTTGGCTGTTGAGGAAAAGGTAGACGAAAAAGCACCTTCAAAACACACGCACACAATAAGTGATGTTGCAGATCTTGAAACAGCCTTGAAGGGCAAAATGGCAGCGGATAAAACCTTCACTTTGACCGATTTAAGCGATATCGAGGGTGCTAAGGACGCCGCCAACAATTATGTACTCTACAAAGCAAGCAACAATCATTTTACCTTTGGCAGTGCTATCTCTTTGCTTGGCTCTCATCAACATAAGATTGAAGATATTGTGGGGCTCGATAAATTTAGAGCCAAGATCAATGAAGATCTCACAGCCTATGGTCGCCTAAAACAAGCCAATGAATGGCAAAGTTATAATAAATTTACTAGCAAAGTCACTATGAGTGGCGGTTTAGAGCTGTTGGGTAATTCGTCGTTTAGCCTCACCCATAATGGTGAAATAGTTACCAGTTTAAGCACAACGGGAAGCTTGCTTAAAGGACCACTTAAAGTGGATGGTGA
>NZ_JBHIOT010000110.1:0-3991 GCF_042195745.1 Bartonella sp. AP7XZML | reverse complement strand
TATGTTGCAGGGGTCATCTGTTCTTAATGACTACAATCAACGCCTTGTTGATGCCAATAGAGAACGTTGGCTGGAACAAGATAATAGCGGCTGGAATAGATTGAATATGCTTATGAACGCCGGTCATGGCTTTGCAAGGAATTACGGCACGACAACGAATAATGTGTCAGAATCTAAGATGCATGGTAACGACCCTTGGAAGAACGCTATAGGGATTTTAGCTAGTATTGCTAATTTTGCAGGAAAAAAGTGAGGTAGTTATGCAAAATAGTAACGATAACATTTTATCAAGACTTCTTAAGTCTATGCATGTAATGAGCCAATATGTACCACGTATACGTTTCAACGATCTAGAAGACGCCAAACAACAGGCAAATAATTTACCTTATTTAACCCCTTCTTCCCCTATAGCAACTTTTAGTTCACAATCAAATCCTTTAGGTTTAGCTAAAAATACTTCACCTTTACCAGATGTAAGTTCGTCTTTAAGATCGGCAGGCAGAAAACCGTATGTACCGTCTTCAGTCCCTTCTTTACCAGTAGCGACCTTTGGTTCACAACCAAATCCTTTAGGTATGGAACCTTTGCCTAATGCAATTGAAACTTCAGATTTGGCATCATTGAAACCAAAGCAGTCTCAATTACCAGAGCCTATTTCATCTGTAGAACCACAGAAGTCTGTACAGCCACAACAGAGTACTGTTCCTCACCAAGATACTGGTTCTCAACAGAGTTTTTGGGATTACTTGCGTAGTCCTGAGTTTTTACAAAGATTATCAGATTATGGGATTGGTTATGCATTATCAGATGGGACGATAGCACAAAGTTTAGCGAATGCAGCTATGAATCTTCGTCGTGGTGATATGGAAAGAGAAAAAAGAGGACAGGTTAACCAGACTGTCGAGTATCTAAAGTCCAAAGGCTACAGTGAAGAAGAGGCGCGGTTCATGGCTGGGAATAAAGATGCGTTGAATGCGTTTTTTGCACAAACGATCAACGGTGGAAACAGGAATCCACAATTTACCAATGACGGTAGGATGCTTGTGGAAGATCCGAATGCACCAGGTGGATATAGATATGTTACGGTTGAAGGTGGAAAAGCACATGAAGATATGCAAAAGCGTGAACAGTTGAAAAAATTACAAATAGTAGATGCCAAAATTATGAGAGAAAGTACATCACATGCAATAAATTCGGCTCTTGAGATACTTAAGGAAAATCCTAAGTCATCTACTGGTCCAATTGGTCAATTTTTACAGAATTTGTGGAACACACCGGCAGCACGTTTAAGGGATCATCTTGAAACAATCAGGGGAGGAGCAATGCTTCACAGGCTAGAGAGGATTAAAGCGCTATCACCTAATGGTGCTTCAGGATTGGGTAATTTGACTGATAAGGAAGGTGTAAGATTAGAAAATGTTTATGTTGCTTTGCAACAGAGTTTATCTCCTCAAGAGCTTATAAGGAATTTGCAACGTTTACAGGAGATTTATAACAAAGCAACAGATGCGCAATTAGCTATTTTGATGAATGATAACATAACAGCTGCGGATGTAGATGAAGCATTTGGAAGTGGTTCGCAACTATCACAAGGGAATTTGATAAATATACCAAAGATGAGTTTAGAAGAGGCATCTATTAAGGATAACGTACCTTATTTTAGGGACAGTTCTAGTGGTAAATTTTTGGTTGAGGATTAAATAGTAATGGACCCTTATAACATTTCTGAGAAGATGCGTTCTCAATATGTATATGCCAAGAATGGGAAGCGTTTTCGCGTAGTTGAAGATCCTGCTGAGATTGAAAAAATTATAAATTTACATGCTAACAGTTCATCTTCATCTCAATATGTATATGCTAAGAATGGGAAACGTTTCCGCGTAGTTGAAGATCCTGCTGAGATTGCGAAGCTATCTAATTCTTTTTCTGAAAGTCAACAAAACACAAAAGATCAATCAACTACAACAGATGATTTTTCATTTGATGATAAAGATCTTACGTGGCGGAATGCTGTTATGAGAAATAGCGCGTCTGGTGCGATGGCAGATTATTTTGACGAGATGAAAGCAGCGAATGAAGCGGGTTTTATAGATTATTGGCGTGGTGATAAGAAAGCAGAGGAGATATATAATAGACGGGTAGCCAAGGAACGTGCTTACCAAAAAGCCTTGCAAGAGAAATATCCTATTTGGTCCTCTATAGCTTATGCTGTTGGTTCACTTGTACCGACAGGACTCTCACTTTTTGTGCCTCCATTAAGGGCTTTGGCTCTTGCAAAGCATATGTCAACACTTAGAAATCTTGGTAATGCGGCGCTTTTAGGAGCAGGTTCAGGAGCTTTACATGGTTCAGGGGCGGGAGAGGGGCTTTCTGGTCGTCTTATATCGGCAGGGTTTGGTGGTGGTATTGGAACAGTAGCTGGTCCTGTTGGTTCTCTTGCCGGTACAGTTGCTTCTTGGGGTACAAAAAAAATGGCAAGGGGATTGCAACATGTTCCCTATATTCCCTTTATGAAAGGAGGGCGTTTTAATCCTGCTCATAAGGAAGTTGAAACCAAAGCCGTTAGGGAAGTTGCAAAAACATTATATGATGATGGTGTTGAGAATGTTGCAGAGCGTCTTGGCTCTGCGCCCCGTCATGCATTTTTGACAGATATTAGTCCAAATTTAGAAGTATCCCTTGCGAATATGGGGAAGACAAATGTGCATGTTTCTGAACTTTTGAAAGGAGCACATGGGGAACGAGTGCAGAATGCTATTCACCGTATTGGTCAATCGGCAGATGAAAACATTACACCTCTTCAAGATACGAAAGTTTTAAAAAGGGTGCTTCAAGAGCAAGGAGAAAAAGAATATAAACATCTTTATGCAGAAGCAATGCAAACTCCCATAGCAAAAAAGCATTATCCAGCTCTTAATAGGCTTTTCAAAAATAAATGGTTTCAAAACGCTGTAAAAGAAGCAGTTGACACCTTAGAAGGAGACCCGCGCACAGCAATTGCTCAACGATTTTATGATAAAGATTTTATCCATATAAACTATAAACCCACAATGGCGTTATTAGATCAAACGAAGAAATCTATTGATGATTTAATCGAAAAGTCCCGGAATTTTGGTGATAAACAAAAGGCTACAGGGTACCAAATACTTAAGAATAATTTGGTAAAGATAACGGATGAAATCTCCTCTACTTACAAAGCAGCGCGGGCTAGTGTAGAAAAATATAAAGGTTTTCAAGAAGCGATAGAACAAGGCAAAAACATTGTACAGAGAGATGTTTCTGGAGAGGGGATTAAAGAAGGTCTTCGTAAAGGAGCAATGTCTAGTGGTCTCAATACTTATCATGTAGGGATGAGAGACTATATTGATGATCTATTAAAAGGTTCGCGTCCTGTTAATAGACTTTCGAATATTTTACAAACGGGTCGTATGTCAGATAATCTAAGCAGATCTTTAAGCTCTAAAAACATTCATGGGTTTAGAAAAGCTGTAGAGGATGAAAGGTTCTATGAAGATGCGGCGCAAAGAGCCCTAAAACCGTTTCAGGGAACGCCCGAACCTAATTATTTAACAGGTGTTAATCTACCGTACGGGAAAGTTAGTACAGCACGTGCAGGGGCAAAGATTACACAAAATATTTTATCTGATACGATTAGGAAATTACCTCAAAAAGAGAGACAAATACTTGAACGAGATATAGCGAAATTAGCAACTTTTGGCGTTAAAGGTATGAACCAGCAGGAAGTTGCTCAAATGTTACAAAGATTTATACGATTACATAAAGCAGGAATCGTTAGTGACCATTTGTGGCATTTCATTTCTTCGGTAATGGCAGGAGAAGCGGGAAGATTTTTAAGGAGTAAGGTTCAATGACCCGTTCTAGTCCGGTAGATGAAGCGATCCGTCAAGCAGCAGCGCGTTATGGTTTGCCAGAGAGTTATTTGTACCGTGTTGCGCAAGTGGAAAGTGGAGGCAATCCGAATGCAAGGAAT
>NZ_JBHIOT010000109.1:0-19015 GCF_042195745.1 Bartonella sp. AP7XZML | reverse complement strand
GGTTGGGCGCCCATTCCTTCTGAGCGGGCTTTGCGGCGTCGTTTTAAGGCGCAAATTTCCAAAGCGGTTGTGGTTTTAGCGCGTGAGGGAGAAGAAAAGGCAAAAAAGCTTTATCCAGTCCAACGGCGTGATCGCTCGAGCTTGCATGCTCTGCAAGCGGTGAATATGGACGGGCATAAGCTGGATGTTTTTGTGAATGTTCCTTGGACAGAAAAGCCTGTGCGGCTTTATCTGATAGCGATACAAGATCTTTATTCGGGCAAGATTTTATCGTGGCGCCTGTCGGATGCTGAGACTTGGGAAATTGTGCGTTTGGTGATTGGGGATATGGTGGAAGCTTATGGAATACCGGAGCGCATGACCTTGGATAATGGGCGTGCCTTTACCAGCAAGTGGATTTCTGGAGGTGTGCAAAACCGCTTTCGCTTTAAGATTAAGCCGGATGATCCGCAAGGGCTTTTGACGAGTTTGGGTGTGCAATTGCAATGGACCACCCCTTATAGCGGACAGTCTAAACCGATTGAGCGGGCATGGCGTGATCTGGCAGAAGCGATTTCCAAACATCCCTTTTGTGCAGGGGCTTATACGGGCAATAAACCGGATGCCAAGCCTGAAGATTATGGCAAGCGCGCGATAGGATTTGAAGCGTTTAAAGCCCATGTTGGTGCGCAGATTTGTGCACATAATGCGCAAGCGGGGCGCAAGGCGGTTAATTGTGCGGGGCGCAGTTTTGATGAGACCTTTACTGAGAGCTTGCAAGCCGAGGGGACGATTATTCGGCAAGCGAGTGCAGCACAACGGGCTTTATGGCTTTTAACTTCTGAGGCATTGCGTGCGCAAAAGGGTACGGGCGAGATCCATTTTTATGGCAATCGTTATTGGGCGCGGGCGTTGAATGAGCATGCGGGGAAAAAGGTGATTGTACGCTTTGATCCGGATAATTTGCATCAAGATTTACGGGTTTATGATTTGAACAATCGGTTGCTTTGTCTGGCACCATGCCTTTCTGATGTAGGTTTTTATGACCAGCAGGCAGCGCGCTTGAATGGGCGTTTGCGTAAAGAATATGTGAAGGCAGTTAAAGCAGAAAAACAGCTAGCGGCAAAGCTTGCACCTGATCACTTGGCCGATGTTTATGGTCGCCTTGAGAAAAAGGATGAAGCGTTCAAATCTAAGCTTGCGATAAAGCCAAAGGTGAGCCGCTTGATGCCAAACAATGTGGGGAATTTAGCTTTGACAGCAGACGATGATGAGGCTTTGGGGGAGGAAGAATTTAGTACGCACTTGCATAAAGCTTTGAGAAAGCTTTCAGCGTCTGATGAGGGGCGTGAAGTGATCAAGTTTCCCAAGCAATAGAATAAGGAACTAGGAAAAGAGAGAGGGGGGGATTTAAGGGGACCGGTTGAGGTCCATGTGCGGGCTTGAAGCGTTAACAAAGAAAGGGGGGAGGAATCTTAATCCATTTCAAAGTCTAATCAATACATGAAGTTTCTAGGTATCTTTACCTGATCGGGTGAGATGCTTGGAGTTAGCAAGTTCCCTGATGTGTGAGAAAGAGAGGGGATTTGCAAGGTTAGCCGTTTTAGTATCGCGTACGGCTTTAAATGTTCATTCTAAAGACAAAAGAAAGGGGCGGGTGGGAGCCCTTCCCCTTATCAGTAGTCTAAAATCAATACGAAAGGGGAATATACATGAAAAACGCGATAAATGCAACGGTCGATAAAAATCCTTGGGCGCGACCTAAAATCCAGCCTAATGGGACAGCACAAAATCGCAACAGTGATGACATTGCTTTATGGAATGAACTTGTGGATTCAGTCAGAGCTTTGGGGCAAATGAATGATTGGTCGAAAGCAGAGGTGGCGCGGCGCATAGGGATGCCGGATGGGACGTTTTCGCAATGGTATGCAGGCAGTTATGCGGGGCAATTGGGTAAGCAAAATGCGAAGGTTCAACAATGGGTTGAGGTTTTAAAGGAAACGGCGGGGTTTTTGGAGAAGATCCCTGAAAAACCAGCCTTTCAGAGGAATCGAATTGCCAGTGAGATCATTGATACTTTAACACTGGCACAAAGCACGGGGGATATGGTGATGATTACGCTTGATGCGGGCAGTGGTAAGACCGAAACCTGCCGCCATTACCGCTCTACCCGCCCGCATGTTTATCTGGTGACAGCCAGCCCACATACGCGCAGTGTTCACGGTATTTTGAATGATATGGCAGCAGAATTGGAAGTGGTGGAATATAATCCCACCCGCTTAACGCGTGCGATTGGTAAGAAATTAGAGCGTGTTGGTGGCGGAACATTGCTGATTGTTGATGAGGCGCAAAATTTAACGGATGAGGCGATTAATCAGTTGCGCCACTTTGTTGATATCAATGGTACGGGGTTGGCTTTGGTAGGCAATGATGAGATCTCGGGGCGGTTGGTTCATCGTCAAAATGGTCCCTCTTATGCGCAAATTAAAAGCCGATTGGCGATGCATTTGAAACGGCGCAAGCCCTATAGTGAGGATATTACAGCGCGCATTCATGATTGGGGGATTGAAGATGTTGGTGCGATAAAGTTTTTGACGGGAATTGGTTTGAAAGCTGGAGCTTTGCGGCAAATTGACAAAACCATGATGTTGGCACGCATGGCAGCGCTTGGAGATGGGTGTGAGGTGACTTTGAAACATGTCAAAGCGGCATGGAAAAACCGTGACGTGGAGGAATTGGCATGATCTCTTTATGCGACAAAGAATTATCCGATACGCTTGTTGGTCTTTATGACGATTATCAATGCGGTTTTGATATTGGAGAACAGCTTAAATTGTGTGTTGATTTGGCGTTATTGCTTGAATTGGAGTTGAGTGTTCACCGTTTGGGGGAGGCGGATGCGGTTTTGGAAGCTGAAGTTGCAGAAGTTTTGGCTGAGTGTGAAGGCTCTGATGCGGATGAGAGCAATCGTGTGATTTATATGGATTTTGGAGGAAGCAAATGATGGAACGGGACCCTTATATGGTGAGAGATAGCTTGATTGCTTTGCGCTCTGCCTTTTTACAGTATGAGGTGAATGGCATTTTTATGCATGGACAAGATGTTCGAGAATTGAATGAGTATTTGCGTCGTTTGGCAGGCTATAACCACATTTTAGGTCATGAGCTTATGCGGTGTCGTTGGCAATTGAAAGCGGGATGTGCGCCTTCTTCAGGGGATGTTGTGCCATTTCGTCGGTTTCAAAAAACATAAGGAGGAGATTGGTGATGAATCCACAAATTGAACTTGAAGGTACGCGTTATATGAAGGATGCGAAAGGGGCTTTGGTGCCGGTAAGCCTGATCCGTCCTGCGGATTTGTTAGAAGATGAAACGGTGCGCAAAATTATGGGTTTTGCGAAAGAGTTATCGGCAAGGATTGCACGTTTTAACAACCATACGATTGCGGATTTGAGTGATTTTGATAGCTTGCTTGCGCAAGAATATGGTGTGGAGCGGCGTGGCAAAAAGGGCAATTGTACTTACACAAGCTTTGATGGTTTGCAACGCATTAAGGTGCAGGTACAGGAAAGTGTTGATTTTGGACCGCAATTGCAAATTGCCAAAAGCCTTCTTGATGAATGTTTGAATGAATGGTCTGCGGATGCGCGCCCTGAAATCCGTGCAATTATTACGCGTGCTTTTAATACGGATAAAGAAGGCAAGGTGAATCGAGGGGAGATCTTTATGCTGTTGCGTTTGGATATTGATGATCCACGCTGGAAAGAGGCGATGCGTGCCATTCGTGAAGCGATCCGTGTGACGACATCTAAGGAATATGTGCGTTTTTATGAGCGCGAAACATTAGAAAGCGCTTGGCATGCTGTGACCATTGATCTGGCGAAGACGTGAGGGGGTGAGATGTCTTTAGCTGTCCTTCATATGGGAAAACGCGCGTTAGGTCTTGATGATGAGACCTATCGCGCACTGCTCTATCGCTTAACAGGCAAGCAATCGGCGAAAGATTTGAATTTTTCAGAAAAGCACTTGGTTATCGCTGAAATGAAAGCGTTTGGTTTTAAGCCGAATGGGAAGCGTTTAGAGGGAAAATATGCCAAGAAGTTACAGGCGCTCTGGATTGCTGGGTGGAATCTTGGCATTATTCGTGATCGTTCAGATAAGGCGTTGCTTGCCTTTGTGAAAAGACAGACAGGGATTGATCATATTCGCTTTTTACGCGATAGCGATGATGCATGCAGAGCTATTGAGGCGTTGAAAGGTTGGTTGCAGCGTGAGGGTGGGGTTGACTGGAAAGGGAAAAACCGCGAAGATTCATGGAGGAAGAAACCAAGCATTTCCATTTTGTGTGCCCAATGGAAGCGTTTAAATCCCGATGCTGTGTTTGATGTGGAATCTTTTCATCAAAGTGTTATGGCGTTAAGTGGTAAAGCTTTGGGTGAGATGAGTGGGGGCGACTTTAGAGAAGTTATGAATGTTTGGGGGCGGAAAATCCGTAAAAGTGTTAAAAGCGAGGGGTAAGCATGTATGCAAGAGGAAATCTATAGCGATTTTCCTGCCTTATTGCGTGAAATAGCTGATGTTGCGGGCAGTGAAGCAGCATGGAATATGATGCGGGCTTTTGGTGGACGAGAAGTTTATATACCCGGGCGTCTTGAAAATGCGGATTGGTTGATTGAAATTGTTGGCTTTGAAGAAGCCGAGCAACTCATCAACCATTTTTGTTTTAATGGTTCGGGTGTGCGCCTTCTTATCCCCCTTGGCAGAGATGCTGAACGGCGGCAAAAAATGGTGCAAGCGTTGCAAAAAGGCTGGTCGGTTGATGCTGCAGCTGCTGTTTCTGGTATGCATGTGCGTACAGCCTATCGCTTGAAGAAGAAAATTTCTTTGCAAGAGCCACAAGGTTTATTATTTCCAGAGTTTTATGAGTATTGAGAGTTTTGACTGACAGTGTCAGGCTTATATTGGGGGTTTGAAATCCGATAAACTGCGAATGGATTTTTATTCATTGAGTGGTTTGTTATGGTTTCAATAGATGCTTCTTTTCTTCATCGCCTTGCGCCTAAACTGGCGCATCATGCGCGCCAAGATTTTATTATTGTTGAAATGGCACGCGTGTTGCCTAAAGCTTTATCTTATGGGGCGATCACGACACGTTTGCGTGTTGCGCATTTTTTAAGCCAATGTGCCCATGAGAGTGATGGTTTTTTTACCGTTTGTGAATATGCCTCTGGGCGTGCTTATGAGGGACGCAAAGATTTAGGCAATGTCAACCCTGGGGATGGTGTGCGCTTTAAGGGGCGTGGTTTGATCCAATTAACGGGACGCAATAATTATCGTCGTTTTACGAAGTTTTGGCGCTTAGTCGATGAACAAGCGGTTGATTGTGAGGCTTTTCCGCAAGTGCTGGAACAGTTTCCAGCTGCTCTTTGGTCTGCTGTTTGGTTTTGGCAAGCGAAAAGCTTAAATAGGCTGGCTGATCAAGATGATTATCTCAGGATTACCAAGGCGATCAATGGGGGTAAGAATGGACTTGTGCAACGTTTGACCTATTTAAACCGCGCTAAAAAGCTTTTGGAGCTGTCATGCGAGGTGAAAGCATGAAGCCCTCTTATCGTGGTTCTAGGCTCTATTTATGGTGGTCTTTTTGGTTTGCTTGGGGGGTTATTTTTTTGCTCGTTTCTGGTGGTTTGTGGGGGGCTCCGTATATTGTTGATATGGCGAGCATTTCTATTCCTTCGATGGTGGCGATTATTGTTGGCAATTTGGGGGTGCATCGTGGCTTTGGTTCGTTAGATTTTTCTAATAGGAAACATTCCCATAAGCGGCATAGCAGCTCCTATGATGGGGTGGAGATAACGGGGTGGGGGGATAAGCGCAATGTTTAGCCCACTTTCAAAACTGTCTTTTGGTCTGCTTTTTTTGGTCAGTGTGATGTTGGCGGCTTTTGGCTTTATGAAAGCGCAAATTTTAAAGGCGGAAAAGGCGCGTGATTTGTATTGGCGCTTGGAGATTGCCAAGGCTTCAGCACGTGCGCTGCTTGTACAAGAGCGACAAAGACAAGCAGCGTTTGAAGCTGAGCATCGAGCACAAGGGGTGATTTCGGCTTTGGAACAAAAGCTTGTGAAAATGGAGGAGGTCAATGCAGTATTGCCAACTACTGGCTGTGGTATTGGGCTTGAGCGTGTGCGCTTGCTCAACAACCAAGCCCGTGAATAGCCTTTCTTATCAGTTTTTATCGGTTGAATTGCCGCCTGTTGTTCGCATGGCGTGTTCCCGTCCAGCTTTATTGCCAGAGCGTGCTTTGAATGCGCGCGAAGTGGTGCATTATTGGGGGCGTGATCGTGCTGCTTTATTGATTTGTGAACAGCGCCGTGCTGCTGCGGTTCAAGCGGTTTTAGGCAAGAGGGCGGGGGTGATCAAATGAATTTGGATATCAGTGTTGCCAATGGCTGGTTGTCTTTATTGTTATCGGTTATTGCGATTTGTGGGGTTTTGAGAGCCTATTTTTCTTCCGGTGCGCGGGAAATGCTGAAAGATATCACGGCGCTTAAAGAGCGTGTGCAAAAGTTAGAAACAGAGATGGACTTTTTGCCTGATCGTGATGCGATGCAAAGATTGGAAGTGAATATGGAGAAATTGAATGGTCGTCTCAATACACTTTCTGCACAATTACAACCGGTGGCAGCCATTGGTGAGCGCTTGCAAGAGTTTTTGTTGGAGAATGCCAAGAAATGAAAGCAGATATGGATAAAATCATCCGTGAAGAAGCGCGGTTGATTATTTTAAAAGGGCTTGCTTGTGAGCGCAGTGAAACTTTATCGAGTGCGATGATTGAGCGGCTTTTATACAGTTATGGCATCAGGCGCGATCGCGACTTTGTGCATAATGAACTGGCATGGATGGAAGATCAAGGTGCTGTTACGTTAAAATGTGTGGGTTCGGTTTTTCTTGCGGCATTAACAGAACGGGGAGCACGTCATTTAGACCGAAGCTTTTCCATTGAGGGGATTAAGCGGCCTAAACGTTCATCAATAAAATACGAGGTGAAGGATGCGCAAGGTCGGGCGTGGACGTTTAACGGCGATTGATTTATTGCCGCAAGCTTGTGATCAGATTATTGCTGCAGCTGCTGAGGCTTTAAATGGGCGTGAGAAGACACAAATGGCTATTTATGGTGAGTTTAAAGCAGCTTTGAAGGCTTTACGAAAGGAAACGGGTCTCAGCTTTTCTATTCCCTCTTTTTCGAGTTTTAATCGTTATTCTTTGCGGCTAGCCGTGATGTCACGGCGCCTAGAACAGACAAGAGAAATTGCCGCAAGCCTTTCCAAGCGTTTTGATGCCAAAGCTTCTGATAATATCACTCTTTTGACGGCGGCAGCGATTAAGGAGTTGATTTTTTCAACGTTGAGCAGTGGGAAAAACCTTTCGCCAAAAGCAGCACAAGAATTAGCCAATGCGCTCAAAGGGGTTTTGGCGGCTGAACATTTGTCGACCACCAGACGGCAAAGATTAGAGAAAGATTTTACCACTAAAGCAAGTAAAGCGGTTGATGTGGCAGCAGCAGCGGCGGGGCTCTCAGAAGAAACAGCGCGGGCTATACGTGCGCAAGTGTTGGGGGTTAAAAATGGCTGAACAGCCCTTTTCAAAAAGTCATGTCTTTGATCATCAGAGTGGTTTTGATATTTGGCAGGCGAGTACTTTTCCTCAAGAGCAAGATCCTTTGGAGGAAGGTGTTTTGATGGCGCATCAATGCGCATGGATTGAAGATAAGTCCCCATTAAAATTGGTTGAAAAGGGGCGGCGGACCGGCATTACTTTTGCGGAAGCTTTGGATGATACCCTTATTGCGGCAGCAACGCGTGAAGCTGGTGGCGATAATGTTTTTTATATTGGAGACACCAGAGACAAGGGACGTGAATTTATTGGTTATGTGAGCAATTTTGCGAGGGCAATCACTCGTAATAGTGGGGATGTGGAGGAATTTTTATTCTCTGATCAAAGGGCGGATGGTTCAACGAAATATATCTCTGCTTATCGGGTGCGTTTTGCTTCGGGGTTTCGGGTTGAGGCGCTTTCTAGCCGCCCTGAAAATATCCGTGGGTTACAAGGCATTGTAGTGATTGACGAGGCGGCGTTTCATCAAGATGTGCGCTCTGTTTTGGATGCGGTCAATGCTTTGTTGATTTGGGGAGGAAAAATCCGTGTGATCTCCACCCATAATGGTGTGCTCAATCCTTTCAATGAATTGATCCGTGAGGCGAAAGCAGGTAAGGTGCCTTTTTCGGTGCATTGTTACCCCTTTGGTGTTGCTGTTAAAAATGGCTTGTTTAAACGGGTTTGTGCCATGAAGGGGGAGGTGTGGAGTTTAGCATCTGAGCAACAATGGGAAGAGCAAATTCGTGCTTCTTATGGGGTGCGTTTGGCTGCTATGCGCCAAGAATTAGATGCCATACCAGCCGATCAAGAAGGGGCGGCTTTAACACGTTTGCAGATTGAAAATTGTTGTGCGCCAGATATTGCGGTGTTGCGTTTTGCTTGTGTGGATGATTTTAAAAATCAATCGGAACATCAACGAAGTGTTGCTGCTTTTGCTTGGTGTGAGAAGCATGTAAAACCTCTTCATGCTGGGCTTGACCGGCGGCGCCAACATGTTTTTGGCGTTGATTTTGCTAGGTCTGGTGATGCCACCTCCATTGTGGTGATGGAGGTGGGACAAGATCTGGTGCGCCGTGTCCGGTTTATGGTGGAATTGCGCAATACGCCGTTTGATCAACAAAGAGAGATTTTATTTTATGGGGTGAATGGCTTGCCGCGTTTGTTGGGGGGCGCTTTGGATGCACGGGGCAATGGGGCTTATTTAGCGGAAAAAGCAGCGCAGCGTTATGGGGCTTGTGTGAGGGAAGTGCAATTGTCGCAAAGTTGGTATGGCAAAGAAATGCCGGCTTATTTGGAAGCTTTTGGGGATGGGTCCATTGTTTTGCCGCGCGATAGTGACATTGTTGCGGATCATCAAGCGCTTGCTTATGTCAATGGCATTGTGAAAATTCCAGACAATCATCGTTTTAAAGGCAGTGATGGTTTTATGCGCCATGGTGATAGCGCGATTGCTTGCGCTTTGGCTTATTTTGCCAGCCGCCAAACGCCTGAAATTTATGATTATACACCTGTGAGAGAGGCTTATCGTTTTGATGAAAGCTCGCTCTTTTCAACGCCTTTTTTTTCAACAATGCGATCAAAGATTTATTGATGGGATGATGAGATGGTAAAACTTTTAGATCAGTGGGGCAGGGCGCTTAATATCAAAGGGTTGGAGAGAGAAGTCGCAAGCCCTACCGTTGGCGGTGTTCGTGATGTGTGGTCACAAACCATTGTCAGTGGTCTCACCCCTGCGCAACTTGCTGATATTTTACAACAGGCAGCAGGGGGTCATCCAGAGCAGTTTTTCCAACTTGCCGATGATATGGAAGAGCGTGATTTGCATTATCGTGCTGTGCTTGGCATGCGTAAAAATGCTCTCACAGGGGTGGAGCCTGGAGTGATTGCCGCAAGCAACAGTGCACAGGACAAAAAGATTGCGGATGCGGTGCGGGAAGTGATTAGTGCGCCTACCTTTGTTGATGATTATGTGACGGATTTGTTAGATGCTTTGGGAAAAGGCTATGCGGTTGTTGAAACTTTGTGGGACAAGAGTGCCAAGGAATGGTGGCCGGTTGCTTGGAAATGGCGTGACCAGCGGTTTTTTCAATTGGATCGACGGGATGGTTTTCATTTGCGTTTAAAAGAAGAGGGCTCTCACTATGGTATTGAGTTGCCTGCTTATAAATTTTCCATTCATCGCCCAAAGTTAAAAAGTGGTTTACCTATCCGCACGGGGCTTGCACGCCTTGCAGCTTGGGCTTTTTTGTTTAAGTCTTATACCTTAAAAGATTGGATGGCATTTTTAGAAGTTTATGGCATGCCTTTGCGTGTGGGCAAATATGGGGCGAGCTCTTCTCATGAGGAACGGCGGGTTCTCATTCAAGCTGTACGTGATTTATCCAGTGATGCGGCAGCAATTATTCCCAAAGAAATGGAGATTGAGTTTATTGAGGCAGCAGGAGGCAGTGGCAATGCGGTTTTTGCTGCGAAAGCTGAATATTTAGATCGGCAGATCTCAAAGGGTGTGTTGGGACAAACGATGACGACGGATGATGGTTCGTCCTTTTCGCAAGCACGCATTCATGAAAATGTACGCCATGATATTGCAAGAGCTGATGCACGCCAATTAGCCTTGACAGCTAATCGTGATTTGATTGTGCCCTTTGTTGAGATTAATTTTGGGCGCCAAGAGCGCTATCCCCTTGTCTATTGGCCGATTTCGGAAAATGAAGATATTAAAGCCATCAGTGACGCTTTGGAAAAACTTGTGCCCTTGGGTTTGCGTGTTGGGGCGCAAGAAGTGCGCAATAAGATTGGCTTTTCGCAACCAAAAAAGGAAGAGGATGTTTTAAAGGCTCCTGATAATTCGCTTGATGATGAGAGGGGACAAGAGGATGGTGAGGCAAGACAAAAAGCTCATGTTTGTGCTGATTGTGGAGGTGTTTTTGATGTTTCTGTGACAAGAGAGGACAAGGGTGGAAAAGAGCAGGGTGGGAAACATCACGACGAATTGGACCGGCTTTCACAAGAAGCTTTAAGCGACTGGGAAGAGGACTTAGAACCCCTTTTAGAGCCTTTTAAAAAGCTTGTGAGAGAAGCAAAAAGTTATGAGGATATCCTTAAAGGCTTAGATGAATTATTGGGTGAGATGGATCATCATGCATTAGCAGCGCGCTTGGCAAAGGTGCAAATGATTGCACGTGGGCTTGGGTATCATGGATGAGGAACTTTTTAAAACCGCCCCTAAAGAGGTCACCCGTTATTTTGAAGCCAAGGCTCTTGTTCCAAGCTTTGATTGGCGTGATATAGCACCAGAAGAACATGCCTTTTCCTTTACGGTGGCAAAATCGCTAGGCTATGACATTTTAGAAGATTTTAAACAAGCGGTTGGAGAGGCTATAAAACATCAAGTTCCTTTTCAAGAATTTCAAAAAAATTTGATGCCGATTTTACAGGAAAAGGGTTGGTGGGGTAAAAAGGCCAGCATTGACCCCAAAACTGGTGAAAAGAGCGTGGTGCAATTGGGCAGCCCGCGACGCTTAGAGACGGTCTATTGGGCTAATACCATGAGTGCACATGCAGCAGGCGAGTGGGAGCGCACACAAAATAATAAAGAATTTTTGCCCTATCTCACCTATGCTTTGTCGAGTTCAGAACATAAGCGTTTAGAACATGAAAGTTGGGTGGGGTTTACGGCACCTGTTGATGATCCGGTTTGGGATTGGCTTTATCCACCCAATGGTTGGCGGTGTAAATGCAGTGTACGGCAGGTAAGCCGTTATGAAGCAGACAATTTAGGATATGAAGAGGGGGCAGAGCCACTTCCTGTTGAAAAGCAGGTTTGGCGCAATAAACGGACGGGGAAAGTTGAGAAGATACCAAAGGGGATTGATCCTGGTTGGCATTCTAATCCTGGGAAACATCGCGCGCAAAACTTAAGCAATTTTTTGAGTGATAAAGTCTCTGTGATGGGGGACAATCGAAAACGCATTGCCATTGAAGATATTGTGGGTTCACCACTTTTGGAAGCCATGTTTGAAGGACGTATGCCTCGCGGGTTTATTCCCATTGCTCCGATGATAAATAAGGTGGGTGATGTTTTTGCAGCGGACGGTTCTCTTATTCGCTTATCTTCAGACAGTGTGAAACATATTTTGTTAGAGCATCAAGCGCGTGATCTTCGCTTGGATGATTTTCGTGGCGCCATTCAAACACTCATCCGCCCCCATGGCATCATCAGGCGAAAAGGTGTACCGAGCGTTGTGTTTTTGGGTGAAAATGATGAGGTATGGTGGCGCTTAGCGGTTAAATTTGTGGCAAGCAAACAAGAATGGTGGTTGACTTCCATGCATAAAAAAAGCTCTAGAGAAATTGGACGCTTATTGGATGCGGCTGAAAAAAAGGGCGAGAGGTTGTTGTAAAGAAAACAACAGGAAGAAAGTCTTGTGTTCTTAACGGAAAAGAGGCGAGGAAAATGAGAAGGCGTGGAGGGCGGTCAACTCCTCGCAGATCCGGTAAAACCGTCCTGGTATAACTGGCTCACGCCTCGTGGGTAATCTAACAGTTTAAAAGTTTAAAAGCAATCTTTAAAAAAACGGCTTGAGAGAGGCTTTGTTGTGTGGAGTGATATTTGTACCTCTCACTTCACAACGGCGCTCTATCGCCTTTGAAGTGCCTTTGAAAACGATTTTATGGGATGGTTTGGCACGGGGGTTTCTCTCACAAGGAGAACAATAGGGAAAAGAGTGCTTTTTTGAGAAATGCTCTTTTGACTGACAGTGTCAGACTTATAGTGGGAGTAAGTTTCATGCATTGTATTGCCAATGACAATTGTAAAGCAATAGGCAATGTATGGAACAGGAATTTCACGAAGATCAAAAAGATGGGGATGCCCAGACATTTTATGATGGGACATTTCATGCTGCGTTAATAGATCTCTGTCCAGACGTTTTATGCCAAGACATTTCATGTGAAGACGCCACCGTTAGCCAAGCGCCTGAATGGGTAGAGTTGTTGCCCAAAGCGCCCCATGTGAAGGCACGTGATGGACGACAATGGCATTATCACCCGCAAACTATTTTAAAAGCCTTTGCAGCCAATAAAGGACCGCTTGTGATTGATTATGAGCATGGGCAACATCACCGTGCGAGAAATGGTTTAGAAGCACCTGCCAGTGGTTGGATTGAAGAATTAGCAGAGCGGGATGGTGCGATTTGGGGGCGTGTTAAATGGACCGATATGGCTACCAAAAAAATTATTGCCCGAGAATATCGCTATCTTTCGCCTGAGTTTCGCCATTCCAAGAAAGGTGAAATTTTGAATTTAGCCGGTGCTGGACTGGTCAATCGTCCAGCCCTTGTCATGACGGCTTTAAGCCGTGAACAGCCTTCCCCTATAACTTTGACGGAGAAAATGATGGATTTGACAGCCATTGCCAGTGCACTATCGCTGGCAGAAGATGCTAAAGCGGATGAGGTTTTAGCAACGCTTAAAGCGCGCGAAAAGGAACGCGTGGAATTAAATGCCCAATTAACAAAAGCGCGAGAAGATTTAGCGCTTTTGCAAGAAGAGCAAAAAAACAGTGCCATTGAGAGTCTTTTAGACAAGACAATTGAAGATGGTAAGATTTTGCCGGCTGCCCGCGAGGAATATCGTGCGCTCTGTAGCCTTGAAGGGGGGATGGAGCATTTTAAAAGTTTGATCGAGAAGTTGCCGGCGCTTGCCTCAACAAGCCCTTTAGAGGCGTGTGCTTTGGTGCAAGAACAAAAGCTTGCTCCAGAAGAGGTTGCCCTTGCGGCACGCCATTATCAGGAAGAGCAGAAGAAAAAAGGCTTCGACATCACCATTAGTCAAGCGGTTGATTATATTTGCGAACAAAAGGAGTGCCAATCATGAGTACGATGATTTTGATTAAATCTTTTCGCGCTGGAGATGTGATCTCACCTTATTGCATTGTTGCGGCGCGCACCGATGGTTCGGTGGCAACGGCTTCTGGTAAGGGTGATAAATTATTAGGGACTGCTGGGTCTTGTGAAGCAAAGGCTGGTGAGATGATTGATGTTGGCCAATGTGGTTGGAGCGAAGTGGTTTGTGGAGGCAATGTTTCCTTTGGTGATTTTTTGACTTCTGACCCCAAAGGACACGCCATTAAAGCGGAAGCCGCAGATCGCACCATTGGTATTGCCATGAGTGATGGCTCTGCTGGTGATGTTATTCCTTTTAAAATTAATTAATCGAGGCTTAAAATGAACAGACCTTTTCCCATTGATCCAACACTCACCGCTATTGCTATTGGTTATCGCAATCCAGCAGGTTCTCTTATTGGCGATAAAGTTTTGCCACGCGTTTGTGTTTTAAGTGAGGTGTTTAAATATAGTGAATTTCCTTTAGCGGAAAATTTTACCGTGCCTGAACTTGAGGTTGGGCGAAAAGGGCGCCCGAATGTGGTGGAATTTTCTGCCTTTGAACGGGAAGCCAGTGTCAAAGATTACGGACTTGATGATCTTATCCCCAATTCAGATATTGAAGCAGCGGCACGCGCACAGGCGGAGCGACGCTCTCGTTATAACCCCGAAAAGACAGCTGTAGAGGGACTTGCCAATTTGCTAGAATTGGGGCGTGAAGTGCGTGTTGCAGCCCTTGTGCAAAGAAGTGAAAATTACGCATCAGAGCGCGTGATAACTCTCAAAGGTGAGAATAAATTCAGTGACTATGAAAAATCTGACCCTTATGCCACTTTAGATGAAGCGATGGATAAAAGTCTCGTCTATACGCCCAACACCATTGTGATGGGTAAAGTTGTTTGGTCAAAACTCAAACGTCATCCCAAAATCATTAAAGCCGTTAAAGGGGGTGGCACTGCTGATGGTTTTGTCACCAAGGCGCAATTTGCTGATCTGATGGAAATACACCCCGATCGGTTACTCATTGGTGAATCGCAAGTGAATTTGGCACGCAAAGGGCGTTCGGCACAATTGGCACGCGTTTGGGGCAATAAGATTGCACTGCTTTATATTGACCCCACCAAACAACAGGCAGATGGATCGGTCATCAGTTGGGGCTTTAGTGCCCAGTTGGGTGAACGTTTGTCTGGAGTGATCAATGATCCAGATATCGGCTTATCAGGCGGTAAACGGGTGCGTGTGGGGGAACGCGTGTGTGAATTGGTCGCTGCAAAAGATGCCGGCGTTTTGTTGCAAGAAGTTGTCTAAGGGAAACTTTTAAACATGGCTTATGCAAGCAAAACATTGATTGAAGAGCTCTGGGGTGATGACTTCTTGGATGATTTGTGCGGGATGGATGAGAGTTCTGATCCAGTTTTTTCAGAGCAAGCCATTGCCCGCGCGCTCGAACAGGCAAGTGGTGAGATTGATGTGCATTTGTCTCATCGCTACTGCGTCCCCATTGCTGGACAGCCGGCGGCTTTGGGTATGATCTGTGTTAATATTGCTGTTTATAATTTAGCCATACGCCATACGGCACTGACCACGACTATTGAAGATCGTTACAAACAGGCGGTTGAACTCTTGAAACGCATTGCGGAAGGCAAAGCGGGTTTAGGGGTCGATGAACCTAAAATTATGAGCGAAGATGGTCCCGTGCGTGATGGGGCTTTTTTCCATGCCAAACCGCGTTTGATGGGAAGGTAACATGTCTGTTTCAACCCATATTGAGATTAAAGAGACAGGGCTTGAAGCGGCTTTATCCTTTTTGCAAAAGGGAGCTGATCGCTCGATGGGAACTTTGGCACAAGGGGTTGGGCGTCTTATCCAAGAGAGCACAAGGCGGCGGATTCAAAGCGAAAAAATGTCTGCCCAAGGAGAGAAGTGGAAAAACAATCATGCTCGCACCTCCATTCTTTATGCCAGTGGGGCGCTTTCACGCTCCATTGATATGAAGGCTTCACCAGAACAGGTGATTGTGGGCTCTGGGTTGGTTTATGCGCGGATTCACCAATTGGGTGGGGTTATTCGCCCGAAAAATGGCAAGACACTGCGCTTTTTTCTTAAAAGCGGCAAGGCACACCGCTTTGTTTGTGTGCATCAAGTGACCATGCCCGCACGCCCTTATTTGGGGCTTTCAGAGCACAATAAAGTGGAAATTGTCAAAGCGACAGAAGACTGGCTGGAAAGGGTCTTTGCATGAGTCAAACGATTAAAAATGCTGGGCGCATTAATCAGTTTCGTGAAGCGGTGATAAGAAGTCTTAAAGGCGCTTTTCCAGATGTGCGTGATTGCGGCTGTCAATTTGGACGTTTTAACTTAGAAGAACTTGAAACACAGATGCTGGTGGCTCCAGCTGTGCGTGTTGCAGTGTTAGAAAGCCGTTTGAGTCCTGTAGCAAGTGGGCACATGAGTGCTGATCTTCATTTAGGGGCTTTTATTATTACCACGGGCAAAGAGCGTGATGTTTCCAGTTGGCTTTTAGCAGAAGCCATTGCGGTGCTTTGTCATAGCGGGCAATTGTGGGGGCTAACGCATTTGAGTTCCCCGCGTGAGGTGCAAATTGAACCGATTATCTCTGCGGCGATTAAGCAGCGTGGTGTATCGATAAGCGTGGTGGAATGGCACCAAGATTTGCATCAGTTGGGACAGGATATTTTTTGTGATGAAGGACAACTCAAAAGTGGTTTGATTTCATGGGACAATGAGGTGTTGGCATGAATGATGCGCATCTTTTGAGTGACACCTTGCGGCAAATAATGAAGCGTCTTGATGCGCTTGAACGCTGTCTTGCCAACCAGCACATGATTGGGCGGGTTGTGCAAGTTGATGGACATAGGGTGCGGGTAAAACTTTCCGAACAGGGTTCCAATGGACAAGCGGTTTTATCGCCTTGGCTACAAGCGCAAGAAGCTTCTGGCACTCTCTCAAGCAATATGCCCCTCCATGTTGGTGATCCGGTGCGGTTGTTAAACCCCCATGGCGAAATTGGTTCTGCCTCTCTGGTGGTGCGCGATAGCTATAGTGAGGATGCGCCTAATCCCGCACGCTCTTTCCAAGAGTTGGCGCTCTGTTATGCCGGTGGTGCTTTGCGGATGACAAAAGATGAGCTCATTCTCTCCCATGGGGAAAACCAAATCCATTTGAGTGAAAAAGGTTTGGTGCTTTCTCATCAATCAACCCGTGTTGAATTAACGGGCAGTGTGCACATTCAAGCAGAAGATTTACAGCACAATCAAAAATCTGTTGGCGCAAGCCACAAACACGGTGGGGTCAAAATGGGTCCCTCCACAACCTCTAGTCCTCTTTGAGATGAAGGAGTTTATCATGCGTGAGAACACTTATGTTATTTTAACCAATGCCGATTTTGTTGCAGGCAAGCGTTCACCGGGCAAAGGTGAGGAAATTTGTTTAAGTGAGGAAGCGGCTAAATATCCGTTGCTGCTTGGTCAGATCGCTGAAAAAACAGCCCCTGTTGTTTCTGCGCCCCCAACTGTTTCTAACACAAAGACAAGCAAAGGGGCTTAAAGCATGCGGTGTGGGATGAGCGAAAAGGACGGCTCTCTCTTATATGGTTGGGACCATTGCCAACAGTCACTCCGTAAATGTCTGACAACAAGGATTGGGACACGGGTTTTGCGTCGTCATTATGGATGTGATGTTGGAGCATTCCAAGATGCCAATGCTGATCCTGCGACGATGATGCAGCTTTATCAAGCAATTGTTGAAGCTTTGGATGATCCAGAGTGTGGAGAGCCTGGGTTTTCGTTGCAGAGGATTGATCTGACAAAAGCAACGCGTGAAGGCACATTCCATTTTGTTTTAACGGGTGTTTTTTATCCCAATGGGCATTTGGGGGATTGGTCACACAAAGAGTCAATGAGCATCAATTTAGAGGTTGGTGATGACTGAGTTTGAACCTTTACCCATTCTACAAATTCCTTGGCCACAAGTTCCCCCTCCACAACTCCCTTTGCCACAAATTATTGAAGAGCTTTCTGTTGAAGCCATTTTAGAGCAAAAGATCACGCGTTTGACTGAGCTTTTTGCGGCGCATCATATTCCTTATAATGTGGAAAAAACGGCTTATGATCCGGTTGTCATTCAATTACAAGCGGCCGCTTATGAAGAGTTGCTCTTGCGCCAGCGAATTAATGAAGTGGCGCGAGATAATTTACTGGCATTTGCCCGTGGAACAAGTTTAGATCATTTGGGGGATTTTCATGGGGTCACACGCCTTTTGGATGAAGATGATGAGCGGTTTCGCCGCCGCATTCGTTTGAATAGACAAGGACATTCCACAGGTGGCACAGCGCCACGCACTCAATATTTTGCCCTCTCAAGCGATATCCATGTCAAAGATGCTTTTGTTTATCGTGTGGCTAAAAGTCCGCTTATTCATGTTGCGCTTTTCAGTGACGCCCCTTCAGGGGTGGCTGATGAGGCTTTAATTGCCAAGGTACAAGCAGCCCTTGATGCCCCCCATGTTAAAATGACCAATGACCACATCTTTGTGAAAAGCGCGGTACAGCGGATGATCAATGTTTCTGCTGATCTTTGGTTGTTACCGGATGAAGGCTCCTTTGTTTTGGAAAGAGCGGAGCAGAATTTAAGAACAGAATGGGCGCGTGCGCAAAGGCTTGGGCGTGATTTGTCTTTAAGTTGGATACTAAGCCGCTTGATGGTTGAGGGCGTTCACCATGTGAACATAACGCACCCTTGTGAGGATATTTTGGTCGCACCTGATGAAGCCGTCGCACTAGGGGATATTGTTTTGTCTGAACGGGGGCGTGCTTATTGATGCTTTCCTCACTTTTGCCACCAAATTCGAGCTTGTTTGAACGCTGTTTTGCAGAAGCAATGGCTCTTGACCCTCACGTTAAAACGGCACTCGAAGAAATACCCCGCGCGAAATTTATCACGCGTCCGCCTTCTTGGTTGCCCTTTTTAATAGACGAATATGGCTTACAAGAATTAAACCCTTATTTCTCTAATCTTTATGATTTAATTGATCAGGGTCTTGCATGGCAAAATATTCGTGGCTCCCTTGCTGCAATAGAGATGGGGCTTGAATGGCTCCAGATTACAGCACGCTTTCAACCCGCATGGACGGGGCGGATATGGTGGAATTCCTTTCAACTTGATTTTGATCAGTTGCCTGAACGCAAAAGCCTTGAAGCCATTGAAGCGATTACTGACCTTTCCAAAAGTTTGCGCTCTGATTTTCGCCGTGGGACCTATGGTTATGATGTGCAAGCTGTTGAATGCAATATGTCACGCCTTGATGACAGCATGTTGGAGTATGAAAGCGGTGTTCGCTTAACAGCTGGGGGCACTTTGTTTTCCTTTGGACGCACAACAGAGATAGAGCACGTTCTCACAAGAGAAGAAGGCAGGCTTATTGGCAATTGGATAGATGATGGGGATGAAGAGTTAAGCTGGGAACAAATCGATTAT
>NZ_JBHIOT010000108.1:0-6841 GCF_042195745.1 Bartonella sp. AP7XZML | reverse complement strand
TCTTGTGGCTTCATAATCTTAGCCTCTATGTTGATGATCGATAAGTGATATTATTTCTTCAATTCTGGCTAAACAATGTTTTGAAAAACAAGCCTTTGCATCTTGAAAGGTGAGGCGATGAGAGCATAATGATGTCGTTTTCATATTTTTATGCGTGTATTGCTCATCATTGCTGTGATGTATGACATTGGTATTTTATGGGGGGATTATTAGGGCGTTCTATTGGGAGCCCTTGAATACGGCTTGTTTTGAAAATCTCAAAATTATGGGGCTGTTGGTGATGCAAATTGTGTAATGCAAAAGAAAACAGTCAGAAAAAGACGAAAGACACATTCAAACCGTAAAGTTTTAAACATTGTCGCGAAACACACTGTTTTATAACAGTCTATAATAACTTATAATAGTCTATGATAATGCGAAAATTTTACGATGAAATCTGGACGCAGAAAATCCCTTACCGCACCTGTCATTAAATACGATTTTTCATATTCTGTCAACCGCAAAACGATTATTTTTCCTCCTTTATCGCGGGAAAAAATCTACAGAAAAAAGCTCATTCATTAGCTATGCAGCAAAATATATTGTTTTAATGGAAAAGTTTTTGATGTGGCAAAAAACATTTTCTCCTTTGAGAAAGGAGGGGACAAGATGAAGGGAGAATTGTGGTTTTGAAATCCGTGGTATTTTATTGATGAAATTGGGAAGGCGGTGGTTGGAAGGTGTTGCGGAGCAAAGCTTTAGGTATTGCGCAGGGGGTGTTCCGAGGGGATGACGAGGTGGGGGACTCGTGGGTGCTTAGAGGCGTGATGGCTCTTCGAGTGGCTGTTGGGGTCTCTAAAGGTTTCTGTATAAAGATTTATTGAGTAAATGCTTTTTCTCCTTTGAGAAAGGAGGGGAAAGGTGAAGGGAGAATTGTGGTTTTGAAATCCGTGGTATTTTATTGATGGAATTAGGAAGGCGGTGGTTGGAAGGTGTTGTGGGGCAAAGCTTTAGGTGTTGGCGATTTGTGGGGGTGATTGGGGTTGTGCTGGCTGTCGTATTAGTGATGGTGTGATGGGGGTGGAGGGTTATCGGTGCAGTTGTTGATGAGGGAGAAGATTGTTAGTAGGGGCTTTTTCTTTCCTTTAAGGGATGATGCTTTTAATTGTGTCAAAAAATAACGGGTTGTTTTAATGATAAGCTATTGATTTATATTGAATGTTTTATCGTTATTTATCTTGAATGAGAAATCCAGATTATGCTGAAATAAAAGCCATAGCTCTTGTCCGTCATAAGATCAGAAGAGCCATATAGAATTGTACAAGAAAAGACGTAAAATGACGATAATGAATTGTCTGAAGAGCTAAGGATGTCGTGATATTGGAGGAAGCGTATGATGAGGGTGGTTTGTTACAATGGGGGGTAGAGGGAAGAATGTTGCTGTTTTAAAGAGGGGGCAATATTTATCCTGTCCAAGCCGTGAATATGCCGTGAAATATTGTCCTTTGAGGCATGGTTAAGTGAGGCATGGGTAGATATAAGGTTAAGTCTCTTTGACAGTTGAAGTATTTTTTTAAGGGCGTGGTGGATATTTTTAAGCTTGTTTGTTGTGCGCTTTAAGCTTGTTAACCCATGAAATTTTATGAAAAGGCAAGCTCAGTGGATCTCAAGTGTCACTTGCCAAAGGGGACTTTACAAAGGTGCTGGTTATAAAGAGGCATGTTATAAAGGAGGGGGAGAATCTTTATCCTGTGAGGGGGAGGAAATGATGGGTGTTTTAGCCAAGGCTCTTTTGGGTAGAACTGTCAAAATGTTTATAAAGGGCATCAAGAATAATACGCAACGAACCAACAAGATTAGGCAGCGGTTGATCTTCTATAACAAGATAGTGTAATGCCGCATGAAAGTTGTGTTGACGATGTAGATATTGTGCTTCTTTAATCGCTTCTTGCATAGCTTCATAGTGTTCCGTTGCTCTTTGGACCCATTGCTTTTTTGCTTTCTCATCTGATGCGCTGTGCGTAAAACCATCATAATAACCGTTTGGTAAACCTTTTGCACATAAATAGTCGTTTCTAATTTGCAAGTATTGTTGCGCCGTGTCATATTGCTCTTTACTGATGCCTGATGAAGCCTCTTTATAGCCAAGCAAACAAAGACGCCCAATATAGGTTCCGACAAGCGGATTTTTCGCTTCTTCGAGGCTTAAACCAAAGTGTTTTGCACGCATTTCAATCGCAGATTGAAGCGCAGATTCGCTGGAATTTTGGGCACGTGAAATATAGCTATTGGGCTCTCGCTTTCCTGTTATTTTCGATCTACCGCGTTTTTTACGTATTTTCATGAACTTAACCATTTGAATGAAAAGAAACTGTCTGTTGATGGGGGACAGTGATGTAAAAAGCACTTGGCGCAAATATTGGGGGGAGCAAATACTTAAGAGGGGGAAAATACTTAAAAGGGGGAAAATACTGGGAGAGTGAGCAAATACTGGGAAATATCAGCCGTTGCAGATCAAAAAACAAACGATACTAAAGGCGTTTAAAATGCAAAGAAAAGCAACGGTGTGGGGCGAAAAAATCATCTTTAAGGTGGTTTCTTACCTTTTTTATCTTATCCCTATCAGTCTTATCTTCCGCCCCTATCATGCTTATTTTTTTATTGATAGCGGATTATTTGCTTTCTAAATATTTCTTAACTGTTCTTGAGAGATTGAAGGAAAATTTTTGTCAAATGTGAATGAAAAAATAACAATGGATTTCAAGGGCATGTCATCGTCTTTCTAATAGGAAGTTTTTTCTAATGGGATTATTTGTCTCTTTTTTCACGAGCGCTTTGTGGAAATTTTTCAATTCCACTTTTGAAAGGTCATTGTTTTCTTAAGTTGGAAGCTTTTTATTTGGGTTCTCTTATTTTTTTGTTGTTGGGCGCTTTCCCAAGATATTTGATATACATCACGCTGTTAAGCATACTTTTATCCTTTATAAGAGATATATTGTCTTCTGTTGAGTGGCAGAGAGCGGCAAAAAGCAAACCTCCGCATTCTATTATAATAGCATAAGATGCCCTATATTTTCAAATAAAATATCGTTTATCGGCTTAAAATAAACTGTGAATGATCTCGCTATTTTGTTTGGTGTATCCTTTATAGAGTATAAAAATCTCCGTTTTAATGGATCTTATTATAAAACGAGGGGATGTCGTTTAAAGGACGGAATGCATTATCGAAAGAGGCTGTTTTTATAAGTGGAAAATGCCTTTATAAAAAGATGCTTTTATAAGAGATGCCTTGATGAATGTAGGGGCTATACAAATGTGGGGGCTGTGAGATATTTCATCTTTAATGAAGAATTTTTAAAATGAAGCCTTTTTGATTAAGAAGCTTTCAAATGAGGATTAAGGTTGTTTGTCGCACGTTTTTCATACTGGATAATCGATTGCTTGTTTGACTTTGTTTTGTGTTGCTTTTTAAAGAGCCATGTCTTAGGGCTCTCTTTTGCCCATTTTGCAAGGGTGCTCATGAAGGGTATAACGATAAAGTCCCCAATGAAATCCATACAAAGTTTGAATAATATAAAATCTATTGCACACTTCCATTTTTACGCTTGTGAAGAAGAAAGTCCGTAGCATCACACATTTTGCCAGCTCTCATGGTTGCGGACAGCTCTTGGCATTTGAGACGCTTCCTTAGAGGCATTTATCATCCTTTCTTAATGTTTTACTCTATACGGCTCTTTCTGCTTGTAATGCGCAAGAGACATGGTTTGGGTTGATTTAATATGGAATAGGTTTGGAATAAGACAATCCTACGGTATTTAGGGTTCTCATTTAATATGAAAAACAATAAATTGTTATAAATCAGTGTATTGTTTGTAAACTTTACACATCAGATATTTCTTAGATTGAATATTTTTGCTTGTTGAGTTTTGTGAAACATTGTCTTTTGAAGTGTGGGTAATAGATAAGAGGACACAATGGCGTTTGTGCTTGTAAGGCTGAGGAATTGTATGTTGTCACGTATGAGGAATTTTAAAAATAGACTTAAAGGGTCTTATAGCGCGTGTTTCATAGTGAAAAGAGTGCTAGATAAACCGGTTTTGCTGGTTGCATGTTCTCAAAGAGTGAGTGGGCATGTTAGAAGTGAGAAAATATCCGTATGATCGAAGATAAATCACAACACCAATCTGCCCATAAGGGAAATACGGCTTTTGCGTCACAGCCCGTGTTGAATCAGTGTGCGGTTTTCAAAAAATGGACAGCTCTCTCAAGAAAAGATTACGTCATCATTTTGTGTTTGGCTATCCTCTTGTTGGTGCTTTTTGCCGCGACTGTCTATATGAATCCTTTGGAGTTTTTTCACGTTATATCCAAAGAACAGTTTCAAGCACTGGGACAAATGGAACAAGGAGATCTTCGAAAAATGATTAAGGAGATCTTGAAACAGCCTTTTGAAAATAATCCTGCAATCGTGTTTTTGTGTGACGCGGGATGGAATAGTGTTTGGGCTTTTTTATGTCTCTTGCCGCAAATGATTTTTGGTGTTCTTGTGGTGTTCTTTCCACTCTTTTTTGTTTTTAACGCTATCTCTAAACGGGAGGTGAAGGAAATGATGAAGCTGTGGGATACATTGCCAGAGCAGCAACAGCTAGACAACCAATCTCTCAACAAAACACAATAGGAAAATAAGTGGCTGCTTCTTTTATAAGTACTTTTGTAATTTTGACCACAGTATGGTGGAGTACTGTCATGTTTTTCGGGGAGATCATGATACTTTTTTCTACTCTGATGACAATCTTGGTACTTTATTATTCTTTGATAAAACGGACAATATTGTTGTGTGGGATGCGGCGGAAATTAAAAAAGGGTGCATTGCAGAATTTGGGGCATAATCAGAAAGTCAGCATAGGACAAAATACAGTTTGTGCAATAAAGTTCAGCCCCCTTTCTTTTCAAGAATCTTTGGAACTTTCGAGAAAAGATTATTGTATCATCTTTTTTCTAGCTTTCATTGTGATTGTGGTTTTCGCAGTTTTGCTCGCTTTTTTTGCTTTTCTTCCAAAATCTGTGATTTTTTTACACAATTATATGCCTCTATTGTTTAAGGTTGGCGTTTTTGGCATGCAGCTGCTGTTTTGGTTTTGTGCGTGTATTGTTGTCGCTTTACCTGTCATTTTAATCTTCCATAGTTTCCTTCATTATGGCGTGAAAAAAACAATAAAGAAATTAGAGATGGTTGCTTGAGAAGAGAATAAAAATGATGATTTCACATCAATGCGATAGGGGAAACACGTGACTATTGTTATAAAATTTTTGGCTTTTTTAGGGTTCACCATCATTGCCATTGTAATGTTTATGGTTATGATCCGGCTTCCTTACCGGTTGATCAAGCATATGAGGTTATCTTTTAAACTCTCTCAAGACTTGAAAAAGAGTACAACGCAAAAAAAACACGCCATACAACAATTGCGCAATGATCTGGGAGAAATGAAAAGACACAATCTCGCCCATAAGACCCTTGATGCGAAAATGCGCTTTCTTAACTTTAAAGAATCTCTGCCTCTTTCTTCGAAAGAATGTAAAATAATCTTTTTTATCTTTATCCTCTTTACTGTTTTGCAATCTGCTTTCTCTATCGCAAATTTTGTATGGTGGAAGAGCGATATGGTCGGCGTTATCATGCAGCTGTTGAGCATTCTATGGTTTGGGCTTCTTCTCTTTTTTCCGATCATTGGGATCATGTGCATGAAGTTAACGAGAAAATTGAACAAAAAACTTCAACAATTGAAAGAAGCAATACAACAACGCGATCAGGCAATTCGTATGAAGAATGGGCGTGGAGGATAAAATGACCAGTAGTCTTATAACATTAATGGCCTTTTCTTTCCTGTTCTTTATGGTCTTAAATGTTTTATTGTGGGTGCCAATCGTTGTCATTTATTACCTGTTTATCAAGCGTGCGAGGCTTTATTGCCGCGTGAAAAAAGAACTGAAATGCGTGCTGAATGAACGCGATATCGCCTTAAAACAGATCTCTCAAAAATAAAAAATAGCTTTCTCTTATTTGGCAAGACTATAAAAAAATATGCTATCTTTCTACGGTCATGGCGACTGCTCCAATAGTTATAACTGTTGTCGTTAAGATATGGAGAGGGCAGGACTTTGTTTCTCTTGTCGTATTCGAGCCACTGGCATGGCTGCTTGCCTGTACTTTTTTATTCTTACCGATTGTTTTTATTATGCGTTTTATCGTGACCCGTCAGTTGAACAAAATGATACGGCAATTAGAAGAAGAGGTTGAGCAGAAAGGAGCTCCCGTCATATTATACGATGTGAGTGAGGGAAAAGTGAGTGAGGGGAAAAAGTGAAGAGAGGCNGTGAGGGAAAAGTGAGTGAGGGGAAAAAGTGAAGAGAGGCTCTTGCTTGAGTGCTGGGGGGAAAGTGAAGAGGGGCTGCTCTTGGACTTTACTTGCTGTTTCTGTTCTCTTAAAGAGAGAAAATCTTGTAATTTATTTTCTTTTTATCAAGCATAAAATGTGTTTTACCAAGCGATATTGAGAGCGAAAAATCTATACTTAAAGCAAAAGATATTCTGGTGTTTGGGGAAGAAAAGCCCATTTTTTGCAGGTGGAGAGGCAAAACGCACAGAGAGGATGAGCAAAAAGCACACGTTTTGCTCCATGGAAAGTGTAACAGTGCTTTTAAAGAGCTTGGGGTGGAGGGGGAAAATTGAAAGAAAAGAGGGACATCTATTTATTTACGAGACCGTGAAGGACAGTTTCTCTCTCTGGATGAAAAAGGTTTTGTGCAATTTGATTATGGAATTGTGAGAGGCGCTGGTATTCATGCGGCGGCTTGCCAAATG
>NZ_JBHIOT010000107.1:0-32180 GCF_042195745.1 Bartonella sp. AP7XZML | reverse complement strand
CCATCGATTATCAATATAGAGGCTAAGATTATGAAGCCACAAGATCCTTCCCTCCCTCATTCCTCACAAACACCAGAAGGAACAAGTGCAAATGAATCTTTAGAAGACCTTATTGCACGTTTAATGCAAAGTTCCATCCAAACAGAAGAAGAACATGTTGCACCGAGTTCTGACGAATTAAAAGATATTATTACAGGCTTAGAAGATGATCTTGTCACCGGCCGTTGGATTAACTCTTATTATGAAAACACAGATATTAGATTGATGCCGGCTCTCGTAGAAAAAGCAAACAGCAAATATCCAGAAATGAATCTCAAATTGGCTCTTACAGCAGAAGAGTTTTCGCACGCCCTAAAAGAAGTCGTTGAGAGCGACGCAAAATCTGCCCGATTTATAGTCAATTCGGGAAGCAAAATCCACTTTGCCGTCCTTGATTATCAAAAAGTTGATGACAAAATCTCTTTGATTATGCTTGAACCTACAACCTTTCAGAATATCACGGCTTGCAAACTAGGGATAAAAATAAATCAAACCCTTCAATGTCTTCAACTGCCTCCTTATTCTTTTACCACGGCAGAAATGGATATTCAGCGAAGCTCTTCTGAATGCGGGATGTTCAGCTTAAGCCTTGCCAAAAAGCTTCATCTTGAATCTGATAAATTAGCAAGATTGCACAAAGATAATGTTAAGGGTATATTCTGTGAACCCAATTCATCTTTATCTGCTGAAAAGTTAGATTCCTATCTTCCAACCACTTTTTATAAACACACACAAGGAAGAAGACGTCTAGAACACTATTTAAAAGTCAATCCGGAAGCTGAACATGAAACAGTCAACAAAAAAGGCGAAACCCTGAGGGAGAGATTTGAAAAAAACTTAAGAGAAACAGAGGGAAAAACTGTTTCCGTTTCCTCCCACCAAAAAAGGCTCACTGAATACAAATCTTTAACGATGTAAGTGAGGCTTTTCCATATTCCTATTCATCAAAGAACGAAGAGAGGCTGCTTTACGGCTAAGATTTCTCTAAGCAAACCAGCTTTTGCGCTCATAAAACAAAAATAGCCAACAACTTTCCTCTTAACGAAAAAGCACCATTGTCCTATAAAAACCAGCCCCTCTTAAAATTGTATCAAAATTCCACAGCTCTTGTTAGCCCAAAGCTCTTTGTAATAATGAGACTCTTTGGATAAGCAAAACGTTTGATACATAAAATATTTAATGCTTTCGTCTTCAGTAAAAGCATATGTCTTGTTTTTCTGAGAGTATCCACTTCGTATCTCAAGCCCCCCACATCAATGCCATACGACGAACACAACCGCAATAGATCACGCTTATCGTGCATCAACCAAACAGCTGCCCGCACCCCAAGAAGGCTCCATCAAAAACACCAGGACAAGCTCTTAAAATCTACAACCTCTCTTAACGGAAAACACCAGCCCAACCATTACCCCACTTGGCCAACCATTCCCCATTCCCTAAGATGTCACAACCAACCTTTTGATTTCATAAAAGTTTCACATCTCTTCTGTTTTTGAAGCGTGAAAAAATTCATTTTTAATCTGTCAACCAGCCTCACGTTAACGTGAGGCTTTATTTTATGGAGAAGCAAATGAGAAAAATATCTAAAGCAGGGCTTGCACTCATTAAACAATGGGAAGGATTGCGTTTACAAGCCTATAAAGATGCCATCGGGGTGTGGACAATCGGCTATGGCCATACCACCACGGCAGGCCAACCGTTCGTTCACAAGGGCATGATCATTACTGAAAAACAAGCAGAAGAAATTCTTTCTCAAGATTTAAGACAGTTTGAAAATACCGTTGAAAAACATGTGACAGTTTCTTTAACGGATGAACAATTCGCCGCGCTCGTATCGTTTTGCTATAATATAGGAACATCGGCTTTTTGTAATTCGACCCTTCTAAAAAAGCTCAATAATGGCGAATATGAAGCCGTCCCTGCTGAGTTACAAAAGTGGACTAAAGCAGGAGGAAAACGTCTTCACGGTTTAGTGCACCGTCGTGCAGCAGAATCGGGATTATGGGCAAAAGGGGCTTATGTTTCTCCCAACTACCAAACTGTAGAAACGCAAGCTCCAATGGGATTTTTCAAAGCAGAAGCGCTTACACCGATTATTGGTTCTTTTTCTGGACTTGGGGGCTTATTGGCAGGCAATGGTCCTATCCAATGGGCATTAGCAACCATTATGGTTTTAGCCGCCTGCGTTGGCATTTTCTTTGTGGCAAAACGGTTTCGGGAGCAGCGCTTATGATGTGGTGGTTGAAAAAAAATCTGATGATAACAGGAGCGGCTCTGACCGCTTTTTTTATCGCTTTAGCAAAAGCTTTCACTCTTGGAAAGAAGGTTGAACAACAAAAGAAAATAGAAAAAACGCTAAAGTCATCAACAACACGGCTAGAGGTGGAAAATGAAATTAATCAAAAAAGTGATGCTGATGTACGCACTGCTCTTACTCACTGGTTGCGCGATAAAAACAATAAATGAGCCTTTTTCTTGCGTTGGGTGGATGCCCATTTATTTAGACAAAAAAGATCTCAATATCATCAGTTCAAATCTCGCAAGAGATATTTTAAAGCATAACAAACAAGGGGAAGGCTTGTGTGGGTGGAAACATGGCTAGAAAAAAAACAGAAAAACAAACAGAGCTTACAGAAAAGGAAAAAGAGATCCTACAAGAAATCATCACGACTTATAAAAGTGTAAAAATAATGTCACGCTATACGAAGTGGATTATATTCATCATTTTCTTATTAGCGCTTGATTTTTCACGTATCGTGGATGCATTGGGAAGTATTTTTACACAAAAATCGAATATTCAACTCTAAAATAAATAAAAAACATGAGACGTGTTAAAACTTTTAAAAATATAAAAAGCCATTCGTTATTTTTTGAATAACATGGAAATTTTATTGATGATTTTTCACGTCTCATGGGAAATTTACACACTCTTCACAAACGCTTTCATGAAATGAATTTAGGGGCATGAAGAGAAGTTTTTAACCAACGCGTGAGTCAACAACTTTGCTAACATAAGAAAAGGATCATACCAACGCACATTTTCTAAAATAAACTATTGATACTAAAAAATATTTTATATTCTTCATAAATCCAATCGGGAAGATACCATCGCGAAAAAATTTAAAAATATTTTTTAATAATTGCATAAGTAAACAACGCAAAAAGTATTAACTTGCCTAAAATCCCCTTATCTTTATGCTTAAAAAAAGAGCAATCGGACACCACCCTACGCATTACTAACCTCCAATATTTATAAAACCCTCTATTTACAAAAACTCTGTTTATACCCCCCCGTTTACAAAAAAACTATTTACAAAAAAACTAACTATTTTAGAATATTCATGAGAGGCATTTTTATTTTCTTTCAGTATTTTACCCTAGCTCCATCCACTTGTGAGGTATAAGAAAATGATTGAGATTGTTTCAACATAAAAGAGAATTGAAATGAAAAAATCCACCGCAATAAAAATCTCTTATTCAACATACAAAACAATGAATTATTATTATAAATAAAAGCGTTACTCCATTAAAAGTTTTGCCATTAAAACCCATTAAAAACGTGAAACAACAGATGACTGTCATTATTTGCAAGATTTGTAAGAATACAATGCTCTTGAAAACCGTAAAACCTCACATTGATTTATAATTATCATTAAGCACTCTTCAACTTGAATTAAAACTCTGCATATCGTAGGGTTCTCTCATTTCCAAACCTGTTTCTTTTAAAACAATCCAAACCATGTCGCTTGCACATTACAGTGTATGGGTCAAAACTATACAAGCAAGGCACGCCTCACCGTCTCACGAACTAACGGCTTGTCATAACATTAAGAGCTGAAAACATGTATGATAACGTTAGCGTATTCTTTTATTAAGCGTAAAGATGATCGTGCCCTATAGTTATGCACTTCATGAGGGCTCTGCCCTTATGCCATTCACGAATCCATTGCAAAATCGGTGTGACGAACAAAATGGCTCATAAAAAACACGTCAATATGCAAAAATGTATATTTGGAGACAAATATATTTACGGCTTTTCTGTTTTACGTGAGGGATTTCACAAAAAAAAGATACGAAGGTATATGCCATTTTAGCCCCTGCGAGTTATAGATTGGTTAGGATTTCGTCTGTGGTGTAGCGATTACGCATAACGATGATACAACGCTTATTGGAGTTCTCATTGACCTTTAAACGTCTATCCACCCTATCAATCTTTTTATTTTCCTCACGCACACTTGAGTAGACGTAGCTACCGTCCATGTGGATTTCACCATTTAGCGAAAACAAATCTTTTTGGGCTTGGAGTGATTCACGGATTTTATGGGCTAGAACAAAAGCAGTTTTGTACTGAAAATCTAGGTCACGAGATAGCTGGCTGATATACCTTTCACCGCATTAACTTAAATGGCACAGACAAAAAGAAGCGTCCGTAATGGCAATTTATGGTGAGCAAAGATAATGCTTGATGTTACACTAAAGCGATGTTTGCAATGCTCACATTATCATTGTTTACGACTGGTAATGTAATAGGCTTTATTTTGTACTTGGCATTTCGGACAAACCACGATTTCTGTACTACCCCAACGCAATTTACACAGCATAGCGTGGCACTTGTCATCACTTAACCGAACAATGGCTAGTGACGACATACTACGAGCATGGGCTGTTAGTAAGAGGTGTTTTGTCATAATTTAAGCCTGTTAATCATCGTTTGTGATGATTATACGCCTTATAACAAATTTTGACAATAGATTTATAATCGTTTATAATGATTATATGTTTTAAATAGTGAGAAAATACGACATGAAACACTCAAAGAACAATGAATGGCGAAATAAAGCCAAGGGCATTGTTAAAGCGGAAATTGTCCTTAGAAACCTTAGCTATGCTGATGTGGCAGAAAAGTTAAAAGACTTAGGTATTGAGGAAACCCCACAAAACCTTAGCAATAAGATTTCTCGCGGAGCTTTTGGGGCGGACTTTATGTTGCAGGTTTTAACTGCAATTGGGTGCAATAAAATTCGTTTGATTTAATAACATTTTTTATAAACGATAGTTTTGAGTTGGTCTTATTGAGAAGGTTTTAATATGTTTAATAATGATGCACATCTTGAGAGTAAAAATAGTGGCTTATCTAAAGCCAAAAGTGCCAAAAAGGATGAATTTTACACGCAATACAACGATATTGAAAAGGAAATGCAATCCTACCTTGACTATGACGCTAACGTTTTTCGAGGTAAAATTGTCTTTTTACCATGTGACGACCCCGATTGGAGTAACTTTACCAAGTATTTCGCTCAAAACTTTGAACGATTTGGCTTGAAAAAACTCATTAGCACCAGTTACGCACATACCAGTAAAGATTTACAAGCTGATTATCAGCCGTCTTTATTTGAAACTCAAAGCCCGAATTATGACAAAGATAAATCGGTAAAACAGGGTAAAATATTCATCCTTGATAAAGACAATAACCATGACGGCAAAGTCGATATTAAGGATTTGCAATGGCATTACCTTAATGGCACAGGGGATTTTAAAACAGATGAAATCAAAGCCTTGCGAGATGAAGCGGATATGATTATCACCAATCCACCCTTTTCGCTATTTCGTGAATTTTTGGCATGGATAGTGGAAGCGGATAAACAATTTTCCATTATTGGAAATATGAACGCCATTACCTGTAAAGACATATTTTCACTCATTAAAAACAATGAAGCATGGTTAGGTGCGACCATTAATAGTGGTGATAGAGAGTTTAGAGTGCCTGAAAGCTACCCACTTGAAGCAGCAGGATTTAGAATTGATGACGAGGGGAATAAATATATTCGTGTAAAAGGCGTTCGTTGGTTTACAAATATCGACCATGGCAGACGACATCAACCCTTGCAACTGATGACAATGGCAGAAAATCTTAAATTTAATAAGAAAATTCAAGGAAAAAATGCTTATCAAAAATACGATAATTACAACGCCATTGAGGTACCCGTAACTATCGCCACACCAAGCGATTATAAAGGTATTATGGGTGTTCCTATTAGCTTTTTAGACAAACACAACCCTGAACAGTTTAAAATTATTGGTATGGATTTAGATGTCAAAAATGGATTATTAAGTAATTTAGCTGTTGCTGATTGGAATGGTAAGTTAGACCGTGCTTACATTAAGGGTAATCGAATGTACTCACGAATCCTCATACAAGCAGAATAATGAGAGTGCCTAATATGTACATTGAATATATAGATTATAATGATGGGCAAATGCTGTTTGACAATAATCACATGATCCGATGTGATTATTTCAACAATCTACCATTTAGAATACAGCGTATTGTGCTTACACCTGATAATCAAAACACTCAAAATATCGTTGCGATTGCAAAAAAGCGTTTAAGCAATATAAATTTTAATTCAGCCAATTCGTCAGGTGATACAAGAAATTTAAGAGAAATTCAGTTAAAAGGCTTGTGTGGTCTTATCATTGAGCAATTATGCTTTACTATGCTTAATCACTACAATACAAGTAAAAATGTTTCTATACAAATAGATAGTTCAAATAATTCTATCAATCAAGTTGATATAAAGATTATCAAAAGATGGAAAGACCAGTCAGACATTGAACATCAAGCCATAAAAACAGTAGAGATACGCTCCTCTTTTCCATTTAAGCCGATAGCAGAGGCTATAATAAAAGATTTTGATATATTAGGTACTTATACTAACCATGTTAAAACTATAGAAATGGATAAAGATTTCTATTTGCGTTTTCTTTTTAGTATTGATTACAGTAACGGGCAGTTCGTTAAAAATAATAAAGGCGGTATAGATTATAGTGCTACTACAGTTAAGTTTTTAAATGAACAGTATTTCGATGATAATTTATTTTTGAAACGAGATTTGGTTGTCTATTTTGTCGGTGGGGCTACCAAAGAAATGATGCTTGATGACACGATATCATATTATGGCTCTATGCAGTCAAATAATTTCAATAAGTCTAGCACCGCAAAATATCGAAAATTAAAAATTAAAAATGCCCTTGATTGTATTTCTATAATTCAACTAATGTTAAATGTTGTCGCTGACGAAGCATCTAACGGGAAATAAGAATAATTTATGAAAACCACGCTTAAGACCTATACCATTGCCGATATCTGTCATGGATTCACCTACAACGAATTTGAAGGCAAAGGCTTATTTGGCTTATCTGGCAAACTTACCATTCAACCTGAATACCAACGCAATTATATCTATGCTGATGGTAAACGTGATGTTGCCGTTATCGAATCTATCCTAAAGGGCTACCCATTGGGTTTGTTGTATTTTAACCAAACAGGGGATGGTATCTATGAGGTTTTAGACGGACAGCAACGCATTACCAGTATCGGGCGATTTGTTACCAATAAATTTGCCATCATGGATAACAATAAGACCCCGCAATATTTCAACTCACTACCACCTGAACAGCAAGATTTGATTAATAAAACCAATCTTTTAGTATATGTGTGTGACGGTGAGGAAATCGAAATTAAAAACTGGTTTAAAACCATCAACATTGCAGGCGTACCACTCAATGAACAAGAATTATTAAATGCTGTCTATTCAGGCAAATTTGTAACCCTAGCAAAAGCCGAATTTAGCAACAGCCAAAACGCCAATATTAACAAATGGGCGAGTTATGTGCGAGGATCAGCTTTACGCCAAGACTTTTTAGCCACCGCCCTTGAATGGGTCAGCCGTAACAATGTAGGCGACTACATGAGCCGTCACCGTCATGATGACAACATTAGCGAACTAAAAACCTATTTTAATACCGTAATTGACTGGGTATCAGGGATTTTTACTACTGTTGAGAAAGAAATGCAGGGGTTAGAATGGGGACGACTATATGAAACCTACAAATCCAAGCCTTACAATCCGCAAACCATTAGTGAGCAAGTAAAAAACCTATATGCAGACCCTTATGTCAAAGACCGTAAAGGAATTTTTGAATATGTGCTAGGTGGTATGATGGATAAAAAATTACTTAATGTAAGAGTATTTGATGAAGCTACCAAAAAATCAACCTATGCCAAACAAACCGCCAATGCCGAAGTGAATGGTATTTCAAACTGCCCGCTATGTGCAATCAGTGACAATGTCAATAAAAATAAAATTTGGAAACTTGCCGACATGGATGCAGACCATGTGACCGCTTGGAGTAAAGGGGGTGCAACCGACAAGGCTAATTGTGAAATGTTATGCAAAACTCATAATAGAGCTAAGGGTAATAAATAACACAAATCACTAATAAACATTGATTTTGTGCAAGTGCTACATAATGACGAAATTTCACAAAAAAAAGACACGCAAGCAACAAAAGCGTGAGGCATCATCTTCGTTATTTAATAAGATATTACTATCAATACCTTTAAAAGTCATAAAGCAAGAAGATGATGACAAGACGAGTGATTATATGCCTTTACATTCTTTCTTAATGAGGCTGTCTTTCTATTGCAGAGATTAACCAAACAAAGATATGCTTGCCCCCATATACAAAAGCCCTTTAACAGAGCAAACCCTGAATTTTATTTTCATATAAAAGCTTAAAAACACCAGCATCTTATTCATAAAAACAAACAAGACCCAACATGCTCTGTTCAACTTTCAATGGGTACGAACTCTTGCGTTGGTTCATAAAAACCATTCGCCCTTCTAAAGCGCAAACACGAAAGCACAAACACAGGATTTTTTTAATGGTACATGCATAAACTTAAAATGAAAAAATAGAACTGTATAAGAAAGAAATGACTATAAATCAAAAAGTTGTATTTTTATCAATAAAATATTTTCAAAGAAAACCACGATCCCCGCACAATAAAAACATCTCATAAATGCAAGAGAAAAAGTCATGAATAAAGAGTGAGCTCTATTCACAATGGCGATACATCAACCAATGAAAAATAAAAAAAGCAATCAAATCACCAAATTCACCGGTTGAAAACGTGAAAAAGCATTAAAAAAAAACGGGCACAGAAGGCCCGTTTCTTTATTATTTCTATGGAATAAGAGCTTAGAAATCCATTCCGCCCATTCCACCCATTCCGCCACCAGGCATTGGAGGCATTGGTGTATCTTTCTTCGGAACTTCAGCAACCATTGCTTCTGTTGTAATCAGCAGGCTCGCAATTGAAGCCGCATTCTGGAGAGCAGAACGCAAAAACTTTCACTGGATCAACAATTCTTGAAAGCAATCAAATCACCACATTCACCGGTTGAAAACGTGAAAAAGCATTAAAAAAAAACGGGCACAGAAGGCCCGTTTCTTTATTACGTTTATGGAAAAGAGCTTAGAAATCCATTCCGCCCATTCCACCCATTCCACCAGCAGGCATCGGAGGCATTGGTGTATCTTTCTTTGGAACTTCAGCAACCATTGCTTCTGTTGTAATCAGCAGGCTAGCAATTGAAGCCGCATTCTGGAGAGCAGAACGCAAAAACTTTCACGGGATCAACAATTCTTGAAAGCAATCAAATCACCAAATTCACCGGTTGCAAAACGTGAAAAAGCATTAAAAAAACGGGCACAGAAGACCCGTTTCTTTATTACGTTTATGGAATAAGAGCTTAGAAATCCATTCCGCCCATTCCACCCATTCCACCAGCAGGCATCGGAGGCATTGGTGTATCTTTCTTTGGAACTTCAGCAACCATTGCTTCTGTTGTGATCAGAAGGCTCGCAATTGAAGCCGCATTCTGAAGAGCAGAACGCACAACTTTCACGGGATCAACAATTCCCAAAGCAATCAAATCACCGAATTCACCAGTTGCGGTATTGTAACCATAGGTGTCAGCATTATTTTCCAGCACTTTGCCCACAATAATAGCGGCTTCTTCACCAGCATTGCTTGCAATCTGGCGCGCTGGTGCTTGTAGAGCACGACGAACGATACTAATACCAGCTTCTTGGTCAGGATTACTTCCCTTAACGGTCAACGCATTTGCTGCACGCAACAATGCGGTACCACCACCAGCAACAATACCTTCTTCAACAGCAGCACGTGTTGCATTCAAGGCATCATCAACACGGTCTTTCTTTTCTTTCACTTCAACTTCTGTTGCACCACCCACACGGATAACAGCAACACCACCAGCGAGTTTAGCAAGTCTTTCTTGCAATTTTTCACGGTCATAGTCAGAAGTTGTTTCTTCGATCTGAGCCTTGATTTGATTGACGCGAGCAGTAATTTCAGACTTTTGTCCAGCACCATCAATAATGGTGGTGTTTTCTTTAGAAATGTTCACTTTCTTTGCACGTCCAAGCATATCCAAAGTGACATTTTCAAGTTTAATGCCCACATCTTCAGAAATAACCTGTCCGGATGTCAAGATTGCGATATCCTCTAACATTGCTTTACGACGATCACCAAATCCAGGAGCTTTTACAGCAGCAATTTTCAAACCACCACGCAATTTGTTGACAACGAGCGTTGCCAAAGCTTCACCTTCCACATCTTCAGCGATAATGAGAAGTGGTTTTCCAGACTGAACAACAGCTTCAAGCACAGGAAGAAGAGATTGCAAATTAGACAATTTCTTTTCGTGAATGAGAATGTAAGGATCATCAAGATCAGCGACCATTTTCTCAGCATTTGTGACAAAATAAGGGGAAAGATACCCACGGTCAAATTGCATTCCTTCAACGACTTCTAATTCCGTTTCAGCGGTTTTAGCTTCTTCCACGGTAATGACGCCTTCATTGCCCACTTTTTCCATAGCATCAGCGATCATTTTACCGATTTCAGCAGCGCCATTAGCGGAAATTGTTCCCACCTGTGCAATTTCTGCTGAAGTTTGGATTTTTTTTGCTTTTTTGAAGAGGTTTGCCACCACTTCTTCAACAGCAGCATCAATCCCACGTTTAAGATCCATTGGGTTCATGCCCGCAGCAACAGCTTTAACACCTTCTTGCACAATAGCTTGTCCTAAAACAGTTGCTGTTGTTGTTCCATCACCAGCGATATCATTGGTTTTAGAAGCAACTTCGCGCAACATTTGTGCACCCATATTTTCGAACTTATCTTCCAGTTCGATTTCCTTTGCAACGGATACACCATCTTTTGTGATGCGAGGCGCACCGAATGATTTATCAATCACCACATTGCGACCTTTAGGGCCGAGTGTCACCTTAACAGCATTAGCAAGGATGTCGACACCGCGCAACAAACGCTCACGCGCTTCACGGCCAAATTTGACTTCTTTAGCAGCCATTTAATTTCTCCTTGGAGTTTTCTCAAAATAGTACACAATGAAAAATTAAGCGCTTCAATTAGCCCATAATTCCCATAATGTCAGATTCTTTCATAATGAGGAGGTCTTCCCCATTAATCTTGACTTCAGTTCCAGACCATTTTCCAAACAAAATACGGTCTCCTGTTTTGACTTCTAAAGGCACGCGCTTTCCGTTATCATCGAGAGCGCCATTGCCAACAGCAATCACTTCGCCTTCTTGGGGTTTTTCTTTTGCTGTATCAGGGATGATAATCCCACCAGCCGTTTTATTTTCAGATTCAACCCGACGGACAACGACACGGTCGTGAAGTGGGCGGAATTGTATATTAGCCATGTTTTAAATCCTTAAAACTGAACATAATTGCATTAATCTTAAAAGTTCTTGCTAGCACTCTCAAACTACGAGTGCCAGCATGTGTTAGATATAAAATCGGCATCTCTCAATGTCAAGAATAGCCATAAAAATAATTTCTCTAAATGAAGCTTCAAAGTCTTGCCTCTTATTGCACTTTCGCGTTATCTATCTTTTTTGAGAACCCGTGAACAAAAAAGGATCTTATCATGGTTGAAACACGTCAGGAAACGGATAGCTTTGGAACGATTTCGGTACGTCAAGATCGTTATTGGGGCGCACAAACTGAACGTTCTCTGCATAATTTTAATATTGGCAGTGAAAAGCAGCCTCTTGCCATCATCTATGCTTTAGTCCTTGTCAAAAAAGCAGCAGCGATTGTAAATATGGACAAAGGAAAACTACCAGAAAATATTGGAAAAGCAATTATTGCCGCCGCTGATGAAGTGCTTGCTGGCGATTTTGATACGCATTTTCCACTATCCGTCTGGCAAACAGGTTCTGGCACACAAAGCAATATGAATGTCAATGAAGTCATTGCTAATCGTGCTAGTAAGATTTTGGGAGGAAAACTTGGAAGCAAAAAACCAGTTCATCCCAATGACCATGTCAATATGAGCCAATCATCGAACGATTCCTTTCCCACGGCGCTTCACATTGCCACCACGTTGCAAACACGCCAACACTTACTGCCAATCCTTGAAGCTCTTATTGCGACATTAAAACAAAAAGAGCAAGAATTTGCAGATATCATTAAAATCGGCCGCACCCATACGCAAGATGCAACCCCTTTAACCTTAGGGCAAGAATTTTCAGGCTATCGTGCCGCATTAGAAGCCAATTTTCAGCGTATTGAAAATGCTCTAACCGATGTCCAAATGCTTGCTCAAGGTGGTACGGCTGTTGGCACAGGGCTGAATGCGCCAAAAGGTTTTGACGTTGCTTTTGCGCAAACAGTGAGCACTCTCACAGGAATAACGTTCCAAACTGCCAGCAATAAATTTGAAGCACTTGCCCATCATGGTGCCCTTGCGCATTTCCACGGGAGCTTGAATGCTCTCGCTGCTGATCTGTTTAAAATTGCCAATGACATTCGGTTTTTAGGCTCTGGTCCACGTTCCGGTTTAGGGGAACTCAGTCTTCCTGAAAATGAACCAGGCTCTTCTATTATGCCCGGCAAAGTCAACCCCACGCAATGTGAAGCCTTAACCATGGTCGCATGCCAAGTCTTTGGTAATCACACCAGCGTAACCTTTGCCGCAAGCCAAGGACATTTTGAACTCAACGTTTATAAACCTGTTATTGGCTATAACGTTTTACAATCAATTACCCTTCTTGGTGATTGCATGCGTTCTTTTGATATGCATTGCATTCAAGGATTACGGGCCAATCGTGTTCATATTCACTCGCTCATGGAGCGCTCACTCATGTTAGTCACAGCTCTTGCACCAGAAATTGGCTATGAAAAAGCTGCTGAAATTGCCAAAGCAGCGCATAAAAATGATACAACTTTGCGCACCGAAGCATTAAAAGCAGGCGTTTTTGTAGAGGATTATGACCGATTAGTTGATCCTAAAAAGATGATTGCTCCCCAATAAACAACCCACTAAAAAAGATGCAAACATCTTAAAACAAATCTTTCTGTCAAAAGATCGGGGTGTAAACACCCCGATGATGACCGATAACAATTACCCACAGCGTTCATTTTAGGCTCTGATCCGCATTTATGCTATGGGTGGTTTTGTTGCTTATATTGTACTTAAAAGGCACAACGGTTTTGCAAAGGCATGGATAGTCATAGCTCAACACCCAATGGCTATACTGGCAGAAAGTGATTTAAATGGATATGACCTTAAGGTGTTTTTCATTCTAGCTTCGCGTTTTGATTTTGAAAATCTATTAGCTATCAACCAAACAGAATGAGCTCAAAAAAATCGGTATTATCGGTATTAATAGACATAATTTCAATCAAAGTATAAAAAGATTAATGAATTCATCGTAGTTACGCTTTACAATGTTATCATTATTGATAACATTGGGTAGATAACTCTTATCTCAATGAGATAATGTGTTTATTTATAATGATAATCTAGCGTTATCCATATTGAATGAGAATCCTAAAGACCGTAAGATTTTCTCATTTTAAATCGGTCCCATGTTGCATCAATCAAAATCACTGACTTGCACATCACAAACGCAATGAATGTATGAATAGAAATTGTATCCGATAAGGACTACAAACGCCTCTAATGAACAACCTCAAATGCCAAGGACTGTCACAACGGACAAAGGGGCCTCTGTCACAACATTGTGGAGAGGACTGTCACAACAACCCCACGAACTGGCAAATATAGTAATGGTACCGGCGTGCTCCTTTATGAAGCGTAAAAGAGGTGCTCAATAGATTTATTATTATACCATTCACAATCGCTGTCATGAAATGGGTTTAGGAATATTGAGAAATGTCTCCTTTATGAAGCGTGAAGATGGGAGTGCTCAATAGATTTATTATTATATCATTCACAATCGCTGTCATGAAATGGGTTTAGGAACATTGAGAAATGTCTCTTTTATGAAGCGTGAAGATGGGTGTTCAATAGAGGAACAGCTGTTGGAACAAAATTCAATGCACCGAAAGGTTTTGACCTTTGCTGAAACAATCCACTCTTTGACGGGATATCCTTGACAGCTCGCAAGAAATTGGAGGCATTTGCCCATTATAGCGCCCTCACCCATTTCCACAAAAACCTGAATGCCACGCGCTAATCTCTTTAAAATCGCCAACGACATTCAGTTTTTAGGCTCTCATCCACGTTCCGGCTTTAAGCGAACGGAACGGAGAGTTTATCCGTTTTACATGGCGCATAAGAAACCTCATGAGACTTGAGATTCTCGCACTTTACTCCTTCTTATTCTTCGTATTCCATTCAATCAATCAAAACTATTCGCTTGGATTATCATAAGCAAAAGTGGCATATAGATAAAAAAGAAATAAAGTCGCTCATCCCCTCAAGTGCTCAAAAGGCTATCGCAATACAAAGCTACGCAACATCAGAAACGAGCAAAGAATATGATGGTGTCAATATGCATTTTTTACGATCAATTGAATATGTAAGCACATTGATATCAATCATAATGGATAATACATTTAATAACAAAAAGTGTTTTAATATGTATAAAATAATGTTTTTTAAATAAGTAAAAAGCTTATTTACTATACTATAATTTTTTCTAAAACACAGAGAACATTGAAAATGTATAAAAAAATCCTGAAAAATCAATATAAACGTGGGATAATAGCATGAAAATAAGTTTTAAGAACGCTTAAATATGGATAATTATGGAGTTTTTGAGTATTTTAGTTTTCATAATGATATTAAATATAGATTTTTTTAACCAATTCGTATATAATACGATTTGTATCTGAAATAAATTGGGGACGTTTTTATGAAAACAAAATGTTTAGTTGCACTATCTATTTTCACCTTCATTACCGCTTCAACAGCGCAAGCAGCAGATACGGTAATCTTTAAGCAATCAGAACCGAAGGTTTCATTGCAAGATGTTTCATCGTCACGTATTTCACCGGTTACTGTTTCTGCGCCTTTTTCTTGGTCTGGTTTTTATTTTGGAGGACAAATTGGATATTTTTCCAATAAAAATACTCTAAATTACGCACAAGAAGCTAGGGACGGAAAATGGGCTTGGGTTGATAGAGATTTATCACCGAAACTATCAGGATTGAGAGCAGGTTTGTATGCAGGTTCTAATATTGATCTGGGAGATCTTGTTTTCGGTTTTGATACCGATATGGTCTGGTCTGGGAGGAAAAGCACCCAAACAGACAATGGAAAGAAAATTCTAGATGAATCAAACTCCATTAACATTGCCTTTAAAAAAGCTGGGATTCCTATCATAAAACCTGCAGCTCAGGGTGAAACGATATCCAACTATGGTGACATTGTTGTTAGCAGTGTAACATTGAAAGAAACGTGGTCTGGTGCCACGCGCGCGCGTATTGGTTTTGCTTCCCATCGTCTTATGCCTTATATTGCAGGGGGTATAGCCTATAGACAGATGCAATATATCATGTCACTTTTATCAAAACCGCAAGAAGATTCGACAATTTTTGCTTCTGGCAATGTGTTAGATGAGACAAAAACAATGTTTGGTTACACTATTGGTGGTGGTTTTGATCTTGCAATGACAGATAATATCATCATGCGTACAGAATATCGTTATTCAGATTTTTTTAAAAAGAAATTTGCAAACGATAACCTTAAAATCTCTTCTCAAACGCATGATGTTCGCTTTGGTATCGCTTATAAATTCTAAGTTTTGTAGAAAAATTGAACGATTAAAAAACCCTGTTAAAAACGGGGTTTTTTAATGCCCCTTTCCCCCTAAAAAGACGTAGATTCTAAAAACCAGTACTAAACTGTAAACAAATAGTCACGAAACAATAAAGCCTCTCCCTCTCTTAAAGCAAACTCCTATCCTCTCAGCCTTTCATGTCGTGCATTGGGAATATAAAAGCTTTACCATCATACCACTGGGCGCCATCGTAAAATAAATGAGAGCCGTTATTTAAGAGATATTTCTTTAAAATAAATATAGATATTGTGCATCAATTGCAGTGTTATAGGATGATGTTGACTTGGCCTCCCCGCTCTTAAAGGATAAAGATTCTAAAAACCCATTTTTAAACACCCATTTTTAAACACCATGTCCGTTTATAAAAGCACAAAAACCCTTGGAGACTCTTGGGAGATATTGGGGGATCTTGGGCGGGCTTCTTTGGGCTCCTCCTCATGGAATGCCCTTAAGTCTCAAGCAAGACAAACACTGAAGAATATCCAACACACACCGAAAAAATACTGTAACGTTTCAAGGAAGTATGCCCTATATGACCACACTTCAAACGACAGTATTTTACCGCTATTGTATGCCAGAGTGGAGAGAGGATATTGCGGTTCTCTGTTTATGTAATTTCTGTAACGGGGAGACAGCTTCATTTAGGGAGCACATGAAGTTTTCAAGGTAAAAACCAATTTCCAACCTTACCATTTCCCTCTGCTTTACGACTTTCAAAAGCCTCTAAAGCAAAATCTTTTAAGCCTCTCATGCTCCTGTCTTTTAAAGAGAGGAGATTACACATTGCCCCATGTTTTTGTTGCTCACATATCTTTTTGGCGATCACGCCCCTCATGTCATACGACAACGCTTCAAAGCAAACACACTCAAATTCAAGATACTTGGGTTGCCAATTCACATGCGTGTTTTAAAGAAACATCTCTCAAAACCCTCAAGCCCATTTTGCGACAGCACCTACAAGAATATAAAATCTATAAAGCCTCTAAAGCACTATTTTTTAAGCCTCTAAAGCTCCTGTCTTTTAAAGAGCGGAGATTACGCACTACCCCATGTTTTTGTTGCTCACATATCTTTTTGGCGATCACGCCCCTCATGTCATACGACAACGCTTCAAACCAAACACACTCAAATTCAAGACACTTTGGTTGCCAATTCACATGCGTATTTTAAAGAAACATCTCTCAAAACCCTCAAGCCCATTTTGCGACAGCACCTACAAGAATATAAAATCTATAGAGCACCATCTCTACACTTCATAAAAGTGCAAGCAGGCACCCCCCCCATCCATCATACACTTTAACCTCCAATGATGCCCTTGAAACGGCATAAGAGGCATTTTTATTCATTTTTTGTAAAATTTCACTCCACGCGAGCTCATCTAGCTTGTAACGCACGAGCGACATGATTTTGGTTGATTTACTATAAGCAGACTTGAAATGAGAGAATCCTACGGTATTCGAGGTTTTTCATTCAACATACAAAACATTGAACACGGTCTATAAATTCCATGTTTTATAAATCCCATGTTCTATAAAACAACGTGATGCGCCATAACAGGATAAAGGAAAATATTTATGAAGTGGTGCGGGTGGTCGGACTCGAACCGACACTCCTCTCGGAACCAGATTTTGAGTCTGGCGCGTCTACCAGTTCCACCACACCCGCACACTGCTATAAAAGACAGGACTATAAAAGACAGACTTGTCGATTATTCCTTTGCACTATATGAAGAAGAACAGATTCGTCAACAGAAGACTTCTCATTTTTTAAGAATTCATATCATTTTCTTATCTATTTTATGAAATACTTTCTTTATTGGATTTCTCTACCGGATTTATAGCAATCTCATTTGTAAAGTCTTTACCTCTTAAACTTATAAAAGCCTCATGATATTAAACAAATTAAAGCTTTGGACGATTTCTTTAGCAAATCGGCGTACAGCACCACACTGGCTTGGTTTCATTGCCTTTATTGAAAGTTCTGTTTTTCCAATTCCCATAGATGTTTTATATATTCCGATGCTTCTTATCCATCAAAAACGGGTTTATCGCTATGCTTTGATTGCGACAATCTGTTCTGTATTAGGAGGCATTGCCGGTTGGTTTATCGGACATTTTGCCTATGATACCCTTGCCAAACCCATTTTAGAAATTTATGGTAAGGTTGAAAGTTTTGAATCTCTGAAAAATAGTGCAACTCTGCAATTTCTAATCATTTTACTGATAACATCAGGTTTTTTTCATCTTCCCCCCATCAAGATTGTCACAATTTTGGCCGGTGTTATGAGTGTGCGTCTTGAACTTTTCATGCTTATTTGTATTTTTTCTAGAGGCGCTCGTTTTTATCTTCTCGCGTGGCTGATTAAACATTTTGGACAAAAAGCAATGAATTTTCTAGTACAGCATTTCAAATGGATTGTTCTCATTGGTTGTGTTAGCCTCCTTTTAATTTATGGGATTTTCATAGCTTTTTTAAACAAGAAGCTTTTATAAGGAACAGACTTAATGGCATGCGTTTTGTCTTCTCACCCACTTTTACACAAGCACCTTCATCTTGAACCCAGCAGAAAAGAACAAAGTTTATGGGCTTTTTTTCTCGCTTTTTGCTTGTCTGCCACAATAGGGATTGCCCTTGGTTTTGAATATTTCGGAGGATATCTTCCTTGCGATTTATGTCTCATAGAGCGTTTTCCTTATTATGGAGCCATACCATTTTTGCTCTTAGCAGGTTTTGGAGCATGTTTTTTTCGCATAACTGCTTGGATACAACTTTTATTTTTTTGTGTTTTTGTCTTAATGTGCATCAGCCTTGTTTTAGCCGTTTATCATGCGGGTGTTGAATATGGCTTTTGGGAAGCTCCCCTCAGCTGTGGTTTAAGCGCAGTCAGAAAAACCTCAGACATTAACCAGCTGCTTAACCAATTAAATAGCATTCATCCCCCTTCTTGTTCTGAAGCATCCGCACGCTTTCTTTTTCTCTCATTTGCCGGTTGGAATGTCGTCTCAAGCCTATTTTTCTCCCTTATAAGCCTCTATATTACTTCAAAAGGGCTCCTTTCAATCCATAAAAAACTCTAACCATAAAATAGAAACGAAACCGCGTGCACTCGTTCTCTCCAATCGCTTTCCCCTACCAACAACCCTCCAGTCACCAATCCCCACCCAAAACCACCCCCCGCCAAACCAACCCACCAACACCAACGAGTCACCAACATCCCTCCTCTAGCGTTCTACTCAAAAGACAAAAATAAGCAGATACATCCATTTTATGGTTTCACCTCTCTGTACTTATAAGCAACATTTTGATAAAAACTCGTGATAGAAAAGCCGTAAAATAATAAGTGAGGGGACCAATAAATATAAATGGTCTGCTATGGCTGAAGATAAGAACACAGAGCCTTCTACCCTATCACCTATTTCCTTAGATATAACCAAACTTGAAGAACCATGTGTTATGATGGAACATGATCATAATGCATGGCGCGAGCATATAAAAGAAAGGGATTTAAATGCGCCTTACGAAAAACCACCTCATATAAAACCACGAATCAAATCGGCACCACGCATCAGGCAAGTTTTTTGGTGCGATTTTCCTCATGATTCGATACTCCCTGAATTTTGGAAAAAGCGGCCTGTTTTAGTGCTTTCTAAGAATGCAAAATTATATGGAAATGTGACAGTTTTACCTTTTTCAACGAAATCACAACCCAATAATCCCGCTGCGTATCCAATACAATCTCCTATAGAGAATAAAAAAGCATGGATTATCTGCAATTATGTCACAACAGTTTCTGTAAGTCGTTTAAGTTGCTCACGTACCGTTCCAAGGTTATCCTGCGAAGATTTTCATAAAGTTGTAGCTCTAATGCTCAAATATTTACCGCATTTACACTATTGACTTTTGAGAAAAATAAGTGTACCTATATCACCATACACGGCATCAGTAATGGTGGCCGCTTCCCCGCAAGGGGAGATAGGAACGAAGGAGTGGGAAACCGCTCCTTTCGTCATTTTTGGTATTTTTTTGAAAACTGCCATTTTTTGCAACCTTCCCTAGAACATATCCAACATTCATTCTCCACCGTTGTTGTTTTGAAATATCTGCGATTTGGGGTAAGCAGAAGACAATATCCACACCTTGGATCCGGTAAAGTTTCCCATGGAGATTACCGAGATATTGTACATACTTATCATTTCATTGCACAAAAAATCGTGCTGCCGTTGCTTAAACTTTATATGATTTTCCGCAATGGGAATATCTTTCCAAGATTGAAAAAAATTTTTCATAATTTGGCATAACAAACAATCCCTTGTTCTTCGCGCTCTTGAAGTGTTCAATCGCTCAATTTACCAAAAGATATTCGACCTCACAACTTGTTTATTTACGTCCCTCAATACGGATGAAGCGGATGAAAAAGCCAGCATTTTTGAAAAGAAAAAAATAGTAAAGAGCATTGAATGATTCAAACGCTTTAAGACTACACAGAATACTCCATTCATCTTTGAACGCATCTGTTTCTGTAAAGAGAGCTAATAATGCTTATATAATCTGAATAATATTAGTTTACTTACCATATAATAACCGATTGATAACGATAACGCTAAACACAGAACTTACATCACCATACCGCAAAATAGTATTTTTACGAGATAACAAAGAAAATTCTCTAATAAACCAGAAATCAACACCCAACCGATTTCTATCTCTTCACCAAAAACAATTGTTTATTGCCCTAACCACATTATTTCACCGGTCACATGACCTAACATAGCTTTTGCAGATAGACTTTCTTCCTCTTCTCCTAGAAACGATCTATATTAAGCTATTTTGGGATTTACTGCTGAATTGCTTATGCTTGCGCTTTTAATGCCTTTTTTTTCACCATATAAAAGGTAGATAAAAAAATAATTTCGTTTATCAGCTTTATTTTAAAGACATACCTATTTTTTACAGGATACGTTCTCCTTTCTATCAGCCCTATCGCATTTAATACACTTGTCGTTTCTAAACATGAACAACCAAGCATCACAATGGAACAATAGACACCCATTTGTAGCTTGTCATCAAGTTTTGTATATTTTGACACTAGGTTTTGTACCAATTAATTTTTTTCAAAGAGTTTTTAAGAGGCTCTCAAAGGGGGTTCAAAGACCTCTCAAAGCCTTCTCTCATTTTTAGCATGAAAATGCACTTTTTTCTGATTTTCACTCTTTTTAGCTCTTTTTTACAATTTTAAATGTCAAAATCTATTTTGACAAAACGCGCATTGAATGCTAAATTTTATACATAAAAACAACAAATTACCACCTAATCCCACTGAGTATAAAGCCTAGTGTCAAACTACACCCATCACTTTCATGGGCACTTGCATTGACAAGAGATAAACAAGAGCATTGATCACCACACACAGAGCAAAAATCTATAGCGACTACGCCATAGACTTTCGCCACGCAAGGGTTATTCTTAGAGCATATTTATGATGAGATAATCATTTATGACATCCTTTTTGTTGCGCCATAGAACGGGTTTTGCTAACGAGTTTTACTATTGTGCAAATTTTTCAAGAGAAATCCTCACTCGCTCATAGATAACAAGATTTCTTTATGGAGAGCGCACATGACGCTCAGCTTTGACCTTTTCCATAACAAGGGTAAGTTCAAACTTTAACCAACACGACAATACACCTATTCTAAACGATTTACGCACCACCTCATCAGCAACAGGCTGCTCCAATATCGGTGCACTTACTTGAGAATTTTTTGCACTTCCACGCACCGTAAAAAAAGAAAGTCTTTTTTTCATATTTAACTCCATTTCAGTTGATTTGGATTTTAAAAGTGCCCAAAAAAATCAAACAAAAATAGAGAGGTAAGTTACGAAAACTACAGGGTAAATTTTACTGCCCCCAAATATCTATTTTTCCCCCTCTGAACAGTCATTGAAACAGTATAAAAATTATTTTCATTAAAAAACAACTACTTATAATCTAGGGGAAGAAAGGTAAAAACTTCTCCCAGAAAAGGAGATTATCTTCAAAATTATCAAAAAAAGCAGCACAATTTTAGTGATTTTTTTGTTTTTTTTCTTTTGATAAAATTAATTGGCAGGTGTCTTAGGCGCCCCTCCGGTAGGTTCCCAATTCGCAACAGCCGCTAATTCCTCAATGAGCTTCTCTCTTGGTAAATTATTACCATCGACCAAATTGTACTGAATGGCATTGTCACTAAGCCACTTTATAAGCGTTCCTTTAACAGTTTTACCGCCCTCAGCCTCACTCACCGCTTCCCATGCCGCAACAATAGCAGCAAGCTTTGGAGCATAACGTGGATGCGTTGGATCTTGAAACGCATATTTTTGGTCCTTAGTCTCAGCAGAATCATCCTCAGGGAAAAAAAATGGAGGGTACAGACCACGCGATGAAAGCCATTCTTTTAAATCATCAACGCGAACATATGAGGAATCTGCATCTATAAAATCCGAAAAATTATAGTACGACCATTCTATCTCTAATCGATTGCTTTTTCCCGCTTGAACGATAGCATGATAGGCTGCACGGAAATTAGCAGTTTTCTCTGATGATACGGAAAGGTTATCTTCGTAAACATCACTTTTTTCTGGTTCTAATTTGTTGACAAACAAATACTTTCCTGGATTTAATCCAACTATTAAAAGCGCTGCCTGCAGTATTGTTAGTTTTTCAGAAAGCCGCCAAAATTTCAAACCATCACTATTTTCCATATATGCTCCCTTTTTTCTGCACAATTTCGCTCTTTTTTAAAAACATCAAAAACGTTTGTTAACGCGTAGAGATTATGCACTTTTCACATTTCAACTCATCCCATACTTTAAATAAAAACACAGCACCCACACCCTTCCTTGTGATACACAAGAAAATGATTTGAATTGATTTAAGATAAGAAGTTTTGAAGTGAGAGGAATCCTACTGAATTTTGGGCTTTCATACAAGATATCAGGCAAGTTACAAGGCGATAAATGCCCCTTCATAAAGCATAAATTTTTATGCGTGATCAAACAATTTGATCTGATAATATCTCTTTCATTTATGCACTCCCACCCTTAAACCTGCCCCTGCAATTACAGCACAAAAGATAATTCATTACATCAAATCCACCTAAATGCAAAAGCTGTCACAACGCTCAATGCGCGTAAATATCATAAGAATACTGTCTTACACCTCCACAAGCAGAATGAGTGGCGTAAAACTGTACAATAAAATGCCATACCTATAATGAACCGTGCTAAAGACTGTCGCAACACTGGGAGCTAAGGTGTATGATGATGCCGGCTTGCTCTTTTATGAAGCGTAAAGATTAAGAAGACTCAATGGAGTTTATATTATTTCATGGAAATTTTGCGGCTCTACCCTTCTATACTCTTCACGAGTCCCCTCGCGAAATGGGCTTTTATCCCTTGAAAAAGGTCTCTTTTAAAGAATCATCTCAAATTCCAAGAGCTGTTACAGTATTTTGAACGCATCAAATGAATGATGATGCTAGCTTATTCCTTTCCTATATTCTCGAGCATCAATACATTAGAATGCTCCATTCAAACGCCCCTTTAGCAAAATAAAGCACATTGTCTCTTAAATTTTTTCACGTAATCATTTCTTTCATGCGCCCCTCTCGTCTCCATTTGATAAATCTCCTTGTACTTTCTCAGCATCCCATCACCTTTTTTCTCAGTGCAACCTTTTTGTAATTTGTCAGTTTTTAACTTTTAGATTGACTTTCGGTTTATTTTTCTTATGTTTTAGAATTATTCTAAAGTGCAGAGGAACAGAAAATGTTGAGATCGTTTTTTTCATTTGTACAACGTAAAGCTCTGTCCTTTCGTTCAGCACAAAACGTGATACTTAAAGCGCTCAAATTAAAAGAGCAACATGCGGCGCTCTATTTAAAATATGCAAAAGCTCTAGAACCTTATTCCTCTAAGGAAGCCGCGGTTTTTACCGCTATGGGGCTTCAAGAGCTTAAAAATTATAAGCAACTTTTGTGCCTTTCTTGCCATAATCGTGCAAACACTATCGGTTCATTATGTGACAAAACTTCTCTTGTGAAAGGAAAGAGCCGCCATCCCTCCCAAAAAACAACAGCGGCAAATCACACCATAAAAAAGCCTTCGAAAACGCAAAGACAAACACTTTTGACTTGGATTCAACCAGGTCTTGCAGGATTAATGGATGGCTCTGTCTCCACCCTTGCCCCCATTTTTGCCGCAGCTTTTGCCACGGGAGACACGCATCAAACTTTTTTGATAGGGCTCTCAGCTTCAATTGGTGCGGGACTTTCAATGGGTTTCACAGAAGCAGCCCATGATGACGGCAAATTATCAGGGCGTGGTTCGCCATTAAAAAGAGGTCTTGCCAGCGGCATCATGACAACATTAGGAGGACTAGGTCATACGCTTCCCTATTTGATCAACTCTTTTTATGTAGCGACAATTATTGCTTTTATCATTGTTTTTTTTGAACTAGGCGCCATCGTCTGGATTCAGAACAAATTCATGTCCACTCCCTTTTGGCGCGCCTCTTTACAGGTCATCATTGGGGGAGCTCTGGTTTTTGCCACGGGTATTCTTATCGGTAGTATCTAAAAAATCTTATCTGTAACCATAATTTAGATCTCAAATAAGCGCATGCCCCTAGGCATAAGCCATCCTTGATGATGCCATTATTGAAAAATGCCATTGATAATGTTAGGTGGTGTTGTGGAATATTTTAAGTCAGTAAGAGATGATAAGCAAGCTCTGGGGACAACCTATATCCACACACCTTTATCGACTTGGTTTTATAGATATCTTTTGTTAAAGTATCATTTTCTTCTAGACCTCATATTTTGGAAATGCCTCGATCATGTCACACACTGAAACAAACGCCTCTCTAAACAACCATCCTGTCTCTTCTCAATCTTCACATGCCCAGACTTTATTTGTTCAGCGTCTTGCACACGGACAAGGTTTAGAACTTCCTTGCTACGCGACGGCGGGTTCTGCGGGTCTTGATCTACGGGCAGCAATTGGAGAAGAAGAAACGCTTGTTCTTGCCCCTGGGCAGCGGGAACTTATTCCAACAGGTCTCATTTTTCATTTATCTCTTGGGTTTGAAGCACAAATACGTCCACGCTCTGGCTTAGCCTTAAAACACGGCATCACATGCCTCAACACTCCAGGAACGATTGATAGTGACTACCGTGGTGAAGTCAAAGTCCTTCTTATCAATTTAGGACAAGAAGACTTTTCAATCCAACGGGGCATGCGCATTGCCCAAACAGTCATCGCCCCCGTATCTCAAGTTAATATTTGCGCCATTGAACCAGAACAAAATACCCAAAGCCATAACGAGAGCCGTGGAACAGGAGGTTTTGGTTCAACAGGACACACTTAAGAAGCTCTGAAAAATCGCTACTCTCAAAATAACACACACACTTATTCTAATCACTCTTTCACTTAAAACCCCTTGGGCTTTTAAAGTGCAGAAGGAATGCGCATTTGCTTTCAAAGTTTTTTCACTAAACGCCCCTCTAAACGGGCATCCTTACTCTTCTCCTGTCTCTTCTCAATCTTCACACCCCCCTTGAATTTATCCGTTCAGCATCGCCCGCTTGGGACAAGAAAGCTTCCTCACTACACAACGGCTGGTTCTGCGGGTCTTGGATTTACAAGCAGCAATTGGAGAAGAAGAAACGCTTGTTCTTGCCCCTGGGCAGCGGGAACTTATTCCAACAGGTCTCATTTTTCATTTATCACGTGGGGCTTGAAGCACGCATCCGTCCACACTCTGGCTTAACCTTAAAACACGGGCATCACATGCCTCAACACTACAGGAACGATTGAGTGTGACTATCCGGAAGTGAAGTCAAACTCCTTCTTATCAATTTAGGCCAAGAAGACTTTTCAATCCAACGGGGCATGCGCGCCATTGCCCAAACAGTCATTGCCCCTGTATCCCAAGTTAATGTTTGCGCCATTGAACCAGAGCAAAATACCCAAAGCCATAACGAGAGCCGTGGAACAGGAGGTTTTGGTTCAACGGGACACACTTAAGAAGCTCTGAAAAATCGCTACTCTCAAAATAACACACATACTTATTCCAACCACTCTTTCACTGGAAATTCTTTGAGCTTTTAAAATGCAGAGGGAATGCGCATTTGCTTTCAAAGTTTTTTCACTAAACGCCCCTCTAAACAAGCATCTCTCAATTACGTCTCGTGCGCTATACAAAACTTCATTATCACCAGATACCCCTCCCCCATAACAAAAACATTGGCATTAAACATTGAGAGCTCACACACCGCTGGTAATGTCGACAATCTATACATCATATTGATTTATAATAATAATGAATTGTCTTGTAACTTAAATGAGAAATCTCAATACTGTAAGATTGTTTCATGGCAAGCCTATTTATATTAAATCAATCAAAAGCATGTTTCTCACATTCCAAACGTGGCTAGCACGCAGATAAAAACTGAAAAAATGCCTACAATGAATAGCACTATCACAACATTGGGAAAAAAATATAAATACGATAATGGTGCTCGCTTGCTCTTTTGTTAAGCATAAAGATGGTGATGTTTGATAGGTTTTTTGATTATGTTACGGGGGCTTTACCGTTATACCATTTATGAACACCGCCGCAAAAAAGGCTTTAAGATGTATTAAGACACACAACAATCGCCTCTGCTGTTTTTTTGATCGCACCTCTTGCGGCAAGATGAGTAGAGTTTAATCCTAGAAAAACCGATTCAATATATGAACCCCCTGCATAATATCAAACCCCTACGTAATATCAAACCCATGCGTATTTGGTTTAATAAATCCACGGAACCCTCATCAATTTCACTCTACGACTTTGAGTAATATGCTTTGCTTCCTGCAACAAAGGCTGTTTTTTATCACTGATCAGAGACATCGGCTGGAATATTAGCGTTTCCCGCAGGGCTCGTTGTTACGGCATCCACACGCCCCACAACGTTACCACCCGCTCCATCGACAGCAGCATCCGCTACCCCTGTTGTTTTATTATTGATCTCACCTCTTGAAACAAGATTGGTAGAGTTTTGCAATCCTACAAGACCGATTTTATGATATCCAGCCATGCGTATTTGATTTAATAAATCGATGACAGTACCATAATCAATTTCGCTATCCGCTTTGATTAAAATTTTTGCCTCTAAATTTTGTGTAGTTTCCCTCAACAAAGCTTCTCTCAAAGCTGCTTGTTCTACAAGATGATCACCAATGTAAAGAGAACGATCTTTTTGCAACGTAACATAAAGAGGTTCATCAGACTGAACCACTGAAGGTGCTTGAGTTATAGAAGGAAGCTGAACGGAAATGGCAGATGTTGCCAAAGGCGCTGCAACCATAAAAACAATAAGCAACACCAATACAACATCAATAAAAGGGGTCACATTGATTTCACTTTGCAACCCACTCTCGTCTATATCCCAATCATTATTAAGGCTTGCTTTCATTTTTTATGACTTTTCTGTTGTCTTTGCCTATCAAGTTCACGGCTCAAGAGCCTTTCAAGAGCAGCAGCGATATCGCCTAAATCACTGCGATAACCACTCAAAGCACGCATAAGGCTATTATACATAACAACGGCGGGAATAGCCACAAAAAGCCCAACAGCCGTTGCGAATAAAGCTTCAGCAATTCCAGGCGCCACCACATCAAGTCGCGTTGTTTGAGACTGAGCAATCCCAATAAAAGAGTTCATAATTCCCCAAACAGTTGCAAAAAGACCAACAAAAGGAGCAATTGCGCCAATAGTTGCAAGAACAGCACTTCCACATGCAACACGGCGTGTAGCAGCCAGCAAGCAGCGTGACAAAAGTGAATGAACCCTTTCTTTTAAACCTTCATGAACATCGCGAACCCTAGCATCGCGAACATCGCGGGAAACATCTTCATATTGATTGCTCTCCTCATAAAAGAGAATATCTTCAATCGTTTGTGCATTTTCCCCTGTACTGGTTTTTTCACCAGAGCTTTCGTTTATCCCTTCAGGAGCAGAAAAATGAACCTGTTGTGCAGAAAGATACACCTCTTTAAGGACTTCTTTGAGAAAAAATACACCAGCCCCTTTGCTTTCTTTCAAGCTAGCTGCCAAACGCGTAAGAGTCTGAGCATTTAGAACCAATTGAAGTTCATGACGTACTCTTCGTTTTACCAAAGTGATCTCGACAATTTTCACAAAAGCAATTGTCCAAGACACAAGTGAAGCAAGTAACAAAATAATGATAACCGCTTTTACCACCCAATCAGCAGCCATAAACATAGAAAAAGGAGAAAAATCATGCACTGTCAATACAGCAGACATATTATCTAAAGGGACTGTTTTATCTAAAGGGACTGTTTCAGATTCCATTTTTATCTCACATTCTTGTGCTCTTATCTTTATTTATGAGCTGGATCGTCACCCCGCATAGCATCACTGTTCCAAAATGCCACTACCCTTTTAACATCACTTGTGTATTCCTCTTAAGAAAGAAAACTTGATAAATCAAGTATAGTTTTATTTCACAAGCTCTCTCTTAATTCTAAAGAAATTACTCAAGAAATTTTTCTCTAACAATTCAACAAGTTTATCTTACCCAATCAATTTATTGCATAAATTAGGCAAAATGATAAACTTACAAGAAGTATCGCATATAATATTTTAATTTATAAGAATAATTTATCATCGTTCCTGTTAAATAAATCTCTCATATCGCAAAGCTTTTCTCATTTCTGCGGCTCTTTTGAAGCCAACAAAATATTTTCTTACATGAAACAAGCAGCAAAAATATCATAAAATCCTCGGAGAAAAGGATATGCACTTCTCTAACAACCAGTGCACTAAAGTACCTCTCCTATCCTAAAATAAAAATATACCTTACGTTTTAAAAAAAGAACTATCGCAATATCTTAAACTGACCAAAAGTATCATGGGCAGCGCGTGTTGCCCCCAAATACATAGAGAGCAAAGAGCCGCAATATTATTTTCTTTTTCTTTGCTGCAAAAGTATAAAAATGACAGTACTTCTGCCGCAAAATCGCAACAACAATGTTTTTTAGCTGTCACAAGCTTAAAAAATAAGCCTCAGCACACTTTTAAAAAACTTTTATAAAAAAACTGCGCCACGAGAAACTGAAGAATGGTGCTAAATTGCTGCAAAAGCATAAGGCAATTCTCAACAGATGCGACCCTTTACAGACAAAGCATATCGTATAGGAAAGATTTATTTTATCAAAAACAATTTTAAATTCGACAAAATGAAAGGAACCAAAAAAAGCTTTTGGCGTTACTGAAGCAGTGAAAATTTTCACTCCAATGCAAATGATCACTATGAACACACCAATACAAATATAATGAATCAAGAGGGAAAAATACCATGGCCCATAATAAAACAACACAGCACGATAAAACAGCCGTAGAAAAAGACCTACAAAAAGACCTACAAGGACAATTAGAAAAGTTACGCACTGAAATTTCAGGGATTACCTCAACCCTAACAGATCTTGGTGCAAACAAATTCAACGCCGCCAAAGACAAAGCGGAAAAACTATATCACTCAGCGAAAGAAAGTGGTGAAGACATGATGTCTCAAGCAAAAGATAAAATCAGTGATCTTGAACAAACTCTGAATCAATGCGTTCGCAAAAATCCTGGCAAAAGCGTTTTGTTTGCCGCAGGGGTTGGTTTTATTCTTTCTCAATTACTGCGTCGTTAAGCAATGCATAAGTTTATCGCGCCTCTTTTAAACCATCTTGTCGGTGGAGGGCTTAAAAGCACAGTCAAGCAAGTACGCCTTCAAGCAATTTTCTATGGGTTTATTAGCATTTCATTCTTCATGTCTTTGCTTTTTTTATGTACCATCGGTTTTATTGCGTTATGTTCTGTTATGAAGCCTCTTGCTGCCGCTAGTATCATGTTTTTAATTTGTCTTTCTCTTGCGGGATTAGGTCTTATTATCAGTCGCGTTCTCAAAACTTATCAACGCTATGACCAACAAAAAAAGACAGAAGAACAACGCCACAAACTCATGACAGATGCGACTGTTTCCAGTCTTGCCGCTCTCAGTCAACATCTCCCTTTTGCCAAATTGGGTGTTCCCATTCTCGGACTTGCAACTTATTTTTTGTGGAAAAAAGATAAAAAAGACCGCTTTTCAGAGTAAAATATGTAAAGCTGTCACTCTAAATCCCCCCTTAATGTGCTTTCTTTTATAACAAAAGAAAGCACATTTTTTTCCTCATAGTCTCTTTAGCTTCTCCAAGTGCCTGAAAAAATCCCCTTCATTTTGCTAAAAATTCCATAGAACCGCTACACTCTCTTTCAGATTGCAACCCATATTTCATGAACATAGCAACATGAGGCAAAGCTTGCATTAAAAGTTCTGGTTTGATTTGAAGCAATTGATTGTTTTTTGAAGGCAAGGTATTTTCAGTTTTACCTTTCCTCTATATTTTCATAAGCCTTTTTTCATGACCAAAGGTCACATCAGTAGTTTGCGTGTGTTCATATTTTTCTGAACACTCATGTTTGTTACAATGACTATTTTGTTTAGGGGAAGGAAACGCGCTCTCCCATAGCGCTATAGTAAACAACCTATAGGATATTTTAAACACAACAATTTTCCATAACGAGCGTTGTCCACCAAGGACTGCGTGGATTATCATTAACTTTTTTCTGATAAGATTTGCAGTAGAATATTGTCTTGACTTTTAAATAGCGCTTGAGAGAACGCTTTATTAATAATGGTCAATATTAATTATGGTCAATGGGATTATAGCTTCCATGATCTCTTCGCCAATCTTCTGGTTGTTGAAATTGGCTCGACCATAAACCGTTTTGTGCTTTTTGAGCAGCAGATTGTAGAGTTTTATAGTCTGCGGGGGATGGAAAATGATGCTGATCTTTTGTCAACACCATCAACCCTTCTGCCAGCCCCAACCGCGCCAGATCAACCCCATCTACAAAACATTGTGCATAATGAACCTGTTGAACGACACGTGCTTGCCGACAAGTAACCTTTTTATCAATTGTTTTTGAAACAAGCCAAGCCGTAACAAAAGCGCCGCAAGGCCACTTAACTCCGTTGCGTGAGGCAAATTGTCGTGTTTCACAGCTTTCCACACCATATAAGCGGATATCACGGATAATCTTTTTTCTCCATCCATCATCTACAAGCGTGATCATTTTAAAGGTCACACCACTTGTGACCTGTATAGCACCGGAATAGACCGGCACATTTTCTTCATAAAATTGTGATGCGATTGGTTCTGAATGCAACACCACATTTTGTTGGCTTGCGTCTTGTTGGTTTGCATAATCTATCAATTGTGACTTCGGATTTTGAACGGGGTTTTCTATTGTCTTTTCTGATCCTTCAAAAAGAGAAAATTGCATAATATTTTCAGTATGTTGACTGAAATAAAAGTATCCTAAAATAATAATACAAATTAAGACAATATATTTAGGCGCTGCTCGAAGATATTTTAAAAGTATCATTTTGAATATTACTATATTTTTTGTTCATTAAATAATAAAAGATTAAATATTATTAATTTATCGATAGAAAAATTTATTTTTTTCATTTATGTGATTACCGATTAATATTTTGAATATTAATTTTGTGATTAACTTAAACATAAAGCGGGGGAANGCCTTCATCGCACTGAGTGAACCAGCCTTTGCCGCAGGCGGCTTCGGAAAAATTGAAAGTGCTCTTCAAAAAATAATTGAAGCCTTAACAGGACCAATTGCAAAATCAATCGCGACCATTGCGATTGCCGGTGTTGGGATTGCATGGATTGCTGGTTATGTTGAAATGCGTAAAGCTTTCTTTGTTTGTATTGGCATCGGCATTATCTTTGGTGCACCACAAATCGCAGCAATGTTTTCCAGTTAAACTCCAGCCTTTTAAAGCCATGAAAGAGCACGATAAGCTAACAGAAGATACGCTATTTCTTGCTTGCACGCGCCCTGCAATGATTGCAGGCGTGACAGTGGAGGCTATGGGATTAAATGGGATAGGAACAATGATATTGTTCATTATGTCAGGCAATATTTTTCTTGTAACCATTGGTATTGCCATGCATTTCATATTCAAGGAAATCCTAAAGCATGACCATAACAAATT
>NZ_JBHIOT010000106.1:0-2660 GCF_042195745.1 Bartonella sp. AP7XZML | reverse complement strand
TTTCACATCATCAAAATCTCTTAAGGCTCTAATTCGAGTTAAGAAATGACCATCGATATATTCACAATCATCAATAAATTCATATTTTTTTGCAGGCTCTTGTTGATTAACAGACGTGGTTTCATTTGAAATGGAAGAGGAAATTGTATTTTGGGAATTTTTCATTTTAAATTCTTTCTTAACGTAATAAAGTTTTCAATTAACACCCTATAAGGGCGCCGGGTGTTGAAAACACGGCGTTAAGTCCGTCGTCACACTTTTCTCATTAAAGAGTATTGTATGGTGTGACCACACCCGACACAATCGTTATATGCTAGCTACAGCATAAAAGAAAGTCAGTCTTTTAAAGAAATGGGAGAAACCTTATCGGGGTTTATCCGCTTAACGCTAAGTGTTTTCATCACTTGAGTATTTATATAACAAAATACGTATTTATTGTCAATTAATTTATAAACTTTTTGATATTTTTTTGTATTTTTTAAAATGCGTTGTGTATTAATAATATCATATGCTTATGAATTTCTTCTTTTATATTTATGTGTGTTTAAAGCTATATTATAGGCTTTATAAAACGATTGTGTTCTTTTTTGAATTATACATTTATAATATTTAAAAACGCTCTCATAATGCGTTTTTTTATCTTTATAACCTATCAATTTTTTTACTAAATGAATTTAAAAATTTTTGTGAATTTTGTTTATAACGCATTTATCATTTGAACTATCTTAATAAGCGCCGCGCTTTTATAACCAATGCATTCATTTGCATTTTTGCTTTATTCAAATAAGGCTGTTATTTTTACGCATTCTCTATAGCTGTTATATGCTTTATAGCCATGGTGTTATTTTTCATTTTCATGATAAAAATGATACATATGATAATTGTAATTTAGAGACTGTTATGAAAACACTTATGAAACTATCTAAAGAGGGATTGATAATTATAGAAATTAGCAAAATCCTTTTTAATAGGCTTTTGTTATTTTGATTAGTTCTTTTTAAAAGATAAAATTATATTTCTAGTGAGTGATTAACACGTGTCTTATGAAAAGCGTATGAAATTAAAAACTGATTACGTTATCAAAATCCCTTTTATGAATTTTAATCAGTTCTTTTGAATAGATAACCTTATGATTTAGAGAATGATTACAACGTGCTTTATGAAAGCATGTGAACCTTTAAAGCCTTTCAAAAGATAGCTTGTAACTTATAGAAATGCTATAAAGACCATTATGGTTATGAATTTTGAGGATTTTGAGTATTTTGAGGGTTCCTTTTACTCCCCCCTTTATATATTTTTTTCAATCAAAAATAAAAATCATTATATTTCAATATGTTAATGTTTTAAAGAAACAACCTATGTTAAATATAACATCTAAATACAATCTATAGTATACATTTAAGAGGGTTTTGTAGGAGTTTTGGGGGTTTTAAGAACCTTCAAAACCTATAAGCAAAATGAATATATATAACTCTCTTTAAACAAAGCTTTTGAAAACAATAAAGCACTCATTTTAGATTACGGTATAATCTTTTAAAGGCAATGTAAAAAAATCTAATTCTATTTAAGATAGGGTTTCTTAAAAATCTTAAAGGCAATCCAAATAAGAGTATTTAGAAGTGCAAATGATTTCTTTTTAGAATAACGCATATAAACACTCCTTTTAATAAAGATTGTATGTAAGCAATGTATAAAGGGGGTATAGAGTATAAAGGGGTATAGAACCTATAGGTATAAGACCTTATACCCCTTGTGAGTTTATCATACCCATTATATGAGCATGCTTTATAAGTTATTCAGTTTCTCTTATTTCTAATTTTGGTAAGTTCTTAACGATTTTCATGGTTTCTAAACTTACGGTAATAACCCTTTGAAACAACTCCAATGGGTAAGCAGGGTTGCCAACGGTTTCAACAGCATAGCGATTGGCATCATTCACAATACCACTCTTTTTATCTGTCTTAACACATTGACGCCCCATAAACCATTCAAGAGCAGGCTTGCCATTGACGATATACTCATAAGCTTACTTAGGGATATCTGTCATGATGATATTGCTATTATAAATAACAGTTGATTTATTCTTTTCCTTACTATCCTTAATTTTTGCAAATTTCATTTCAGTCACATAATAGAATTTTTCGAGATTAGAGATATCAGTTAATTTTGGATTACCCTTTTTAAAGGTCACAGGATAAGGCTCTACAGTTTCATAATTCACGTGCAAATGCCCCAGTTTACGCCCTGCTGTTACAAACTTCCAAAAATCATCAGCACTCTTTACACAAGGGATACGAGGCAATTCTTTAGAGAGGTTATCAGCATAACGGGCACGATAATCTTCTGAATGAAGTAGACCGTAATCGTAAAAAAGATATCATCTTTAGTGATAGTTTCATTAGGATAAGCGGCTTTTAAATATGCTAATCCTTCATCAGTTATAGCATTACGCATTTTCTTTTTTTCTTATTTTAGTAATAAGCTATCGTCATACTATTTTTCTTATCAAGCGATAATAATGGAGTGTTTCTTGTTGTCTCTAATATGTAACAGTTCCAATAAATTTGGTATATTCTATGAATAAGAGTCTTTACTTTATCCTCGAAATGATATGATATACGCTACCTTAAAGTTAAGAAGCATATTAGAGTGTATGATTG
>NZ_JBHIOT010000105.1:0-1467 GCF_042195745.1 Bartonella sp. AP7XZML | reverse complement strand
TTAAAACACGCCGCCTTAAGCCAAAATCATGTCCATCTTCAATGGTTTCATTTTGCGTTGAGATATTAATAGCTGGCATTGCTTCAATAAATAAATTGAAATCACGCATATTGAAAACATTGTCACCAGCTGCCGTCTTTGCAGCCTTTATCAACGCAACAAAGCTTTCCCTTATCGTCTCACGGGGGGGCATGGGGGCTCCTGTTCAATTAAGTGCATAAAATGATTGACTAGGATTAATAATGATACTATCATTGGTTATGAGTAATAAAGTTGAAAAAATAATCAGCTTGATGAAAGCATCACCAAAGAACATTAAGTTTTCAGATTTGTTGGCTGTATGTGTCTATTTCTTTGGAGAACCACGGAACAATGGTACAAGCCACTTTGTTTTTAAAACACCGTGGCTTGGTGATCCTCGTGTGAATATTCAAAAAGATTCTGGTAACAAAGCAAAAGCTTATCAAGTCAAACAAGTCTTACAAGCGATAGAAAGGATGAAACATGAACAATAATCATTATACATATCGTGTTTTGTGGTCGCAAGAAGATGAGGAATATGTCGGATTGTGTGCAGAATTCCCATCCCTTTCATGGTTAGATGCTCAAGCAGAGAAAGCTTTAAAAGGTATTATGGACCTTGTTTCAGAAGTTGTTGAGGACATGCAACATAATGGAGAAGAAGTTCCTGTGCCTTTGTCACATGGTAAATACAGTGGTAAGTTTCAATTAAGAATACCACCAGAGCTCCATAGAAAACTTGCAATACAAGCCGCTGAAAATGGTGTGAGTTTAAACAGATACATTTCTTCTAAACTTTGAATCTTTTAAAAGTCTATACGTACTAAAAGAAAATTAATTCTTATGAAAACCTCTAAATTAAAACAAATGCCCGTTTTTAAGATGGATAAAGAAGCAGAAAACTTTGTCGATACTGCAGATCTTACAGATTATGACTTAACTGGTTTTAAACCCGTTCATTTTGAGTTCTTACCTAAAGAAGTCTCTTGACTACCTCCCCACCTTTAACGATAGGGAGGGGAGTTTTGTTTTTAAGTTAAGCAACCTTTTTAATAGGGCTCTCGAAATTTGGTTCATAAGCGCGCAACAAAGAATCCATGCTATGTGGAAGTTCGGAAGCTCCAAAATCTGTAAGAATTGCCAAGATTTTTGTAATATTGGGTACGTCATCTTGAAGTTTTAAAACTAGGACCTTTTCTATTGCATTCATAGTTTGAACCAGAGCACTACAATCTTTGTCGCTCACATTTTCATCATTAGAAAATTGAGATAATGCTATCCACAAATCACATAAGAAGTTGGTGTCTATCTTCATTGTACACCTCCATGGATTTGTTCTCTCAAACATGCCAATCCTCTCGAGGTGATTTTCGTTGAAGGGAGTACCTTTTCTGTACCATCCGGTCTTTGAATGGTGATAGCAGGGCAGTCCATAAAGCCTTTCTT
>NZ_JBHIOT010000104.1:0-2192 GCF_042195745.1 Bartonella sp. AP7XZML | reverse complement strand
GATTTTCGTTGAAGGGAGTACCTTTTCTGTACCATCCGGTCTTTGAATGGTGATAGCAGGGCAGTCCATAAAGCCTTTCTTGATTTTATCCTGATAAGGTAACAGAGGCGCCCCTGGAGCCCGTCGATAAACCCAATCATGTTTACGCAAGTAATCGGTTAAATCTTTTGGTCGTACCTCTAACATCTTTGCAGCTTCAATAAGACCAAACAATCCATCAGAACGTTTTAAACCTTCCAAAGCTTTTGCTTTTGGAGCCAATTCGGCAATGACATGATCTTTCTGCTCAATTTGACTTTGTAAGTGATTCAAAACACCAAGTAATGCCTCCGGTTTGGAGTAGTCAACTTGTGGTGTCACTACTTGTTTCAAAAGCCGTTCACATTTGATAAAGTATAAACGAGCCTCTCTACCTTTCTTATTATTCTCAAGCATCGAAAGTTCTTTAGCTACACTTAAGGTGAGATGATAATCTTTACGATTGTGTCCACCTCTACCTTTGCTCGCCAAAATTGGCGAGCAAACAAAGTCTTGATTTTCTGATAAATTATATTTTTTGATACGGTCAGTAATCCAATTAGAAAAATCTTTACCTATTTCCAAAAATGCATGTAACTCACGTGCATTTACCGTCTGAACGGTATCACCATCAATTGTAGCTTTGTGTATGTCGATTAAATATTGTGCCATGATTTGGCTCCTATGTGCTTAAAGGTTTTTGATTGACACTCTATGAAGAGCGCCGGGTGCTCAAAAACACGGCACATAGCCCGTCGTTATGCCTTCCCCAAAGGGTATTGTATAGCATAACTACACCCGACAATATCATTATATGCGAGTAACATATAATGAGTCAAAGCTTTTAATTGGCGGTGAAAAGACTGTTTCGGCAATCTATCCGCTATGTGTTTAAGGTGTTTTTGAGGCACCTGATTCGATTATTCATACTCCTACTATAATGTCAAGCAACTTTCGATAATTTTTAAATTTTTGCTATTGGCAATTTGTAATTATTGTAAAAAAAAGAGTTGATTTATACCTTAAGATAAAATATATTCAACTTATTAAGATTAATTATCCGTCCTTTGGAGTTATATTTGATGCTTACATCCTTTGGTAAAACCATACGAAAACTCCGTATTGATCATGCAGAACGTCTTTTAGATATGGCTGATAAATTAGGTATATCTGTAGCGTTTTTATCTTCTGTCGAGATTGGCAAAAAATCTGTGCCTGTTGGTATGGAAGAAAAGATCATAGAATTATACGATTTAGATCAAGATATGGCTTCTCTCTTAAGAAAAGAGGCTGATGCCTGCCGTAAGAGTTTTACAATAAAGTCTTCTAATTCATCCACAGGTGAACTTGTTGGTATGTTTGCTAGAGTTATAGATAACATTTCTCCAGAAGATGTAGAAAAAATGAAAAAATTAATGAAACAGATAAAAGAAAAAGAAGGTAAATAGAAGGTGTATAAAAGCATTGATTATGAAGTTCCTCCTCGTAGTTGGCACAAAATTAGTTATTTAGCTGGTTTATTTCGAAGAGAATTACAATTGTCAGATGTCCAATATTTTCCAGTAATGGAGTTTATTGAACACATTTTGCCTAATATGAAGCGAGATTTTCATTTACGTATCGCAGATAAGAAAGAACTGGGAAATGTGGGTGGTTTAACTGATCCACAAGGTAAGTTCATCGTTTTAAGAGAAGATATTTATAGAGATGCGTACGATGGTAATGGTCGTGCAAGATTTACAGTTGCTCATGAATTTGCTCACCTCTTTTTACATACAAATTTACCCTTACAACGCGTAATTGATTCTCATGAAATACCTGCTTATCGCAGTTCAGAACGGCAAGCTGATCAGTTTGCCGCTGAACTTTTAATGCCACGTTCAGGTATGCCCAAATTTAAGACTCCAGAAGAGATCGCTAAGTGCTATAAAGTTTCATTACAAGCAGCAAAGGTTAGAATGAAAACATTAAATATTAAATCAGAATAAAAAGGGTTTGAGTTGCAGCTCAAACCCATAAAGAGTTTACGTCAGGTTTCGGTTAGCTGACGTAAAACCAGACAGGAAACAACAAGATGTAACCCGTAACAACAGGCGGAATTGTATCATTGTAAATGTTTCCTGTCTAGGTCAATTCACCTTAAAAGGAACTTCCATGTATAATACACAGAAGTT
>NZ_JBHIOT010000103.1:0-1265 GCF_042195745.1 Bartonella sp. AP7XZML | reverse complement strand
TACTCATGACCTATATGCGTAACAATGATACGGTGCGTGCATTCAAAAAAGCCCTCATCAAAGCTTTCTATGATTTAAAAAACCAATTAATTGATAATGACCGTGATACACGCTTTGATTTTCCAAGCAACTGGGATGAAATGGGACCTACTGAAAAAGCTGTTTATATTTATGGACCGCTTCACATGCATCTTGTTAAAGCCTTTACATTAGCAGAAGAGAGCAAACATTATAAAACGCTTGTTGAAGAAGCCAAGCGAGTTTTAGTAAGCCCTGTTGTAAAAGTAGCTTAAGTTAAAAACATGATTTTATCTCCTCGTCTTTGAGGCGGGGAGGTGGTTAATGGCTCTGTTCCATTTGTATATCCACTTTATTAGCTGTTAATGTTGGAATAGAAGAGACATCAATGTCCCTCAAGGCATGCCATGTATCATAATTGGCTTGAAGCTGTAGCCAAAGGGCTGGTCCATTTCCTAACAATTTACCAATGCGAGCTGCTGTTACGGCTGTGACTGGACGTTCTCCTTTAAGGATACCGTGCAAGTGCTGGCGTGATATTTGAAGAATCCTAGCAATTTCGGTTTTGCTTGCATTTAAATGTTCTAAGGATTCAGCTAAAATTTCTCCTGGATGAGAAGGACAACGATTAGGATTACGTGTGGTCATGGATAGTTTCCTTTACAAATCTTAAAACCTTCAGTGGTATTGCTCTAGATCAACATGGTAAACGTGTCTGTCTTTAAATTCAAAAGTGATACACCAAGGACCATTGATATGAATTGTGTAGCGAGTTGGAGTAAAGCCTTTAAGCATATGAAAATTATAACCTGGTACATTGATATCACTAACTTGAGAAGCAGCGTCAAGGGCATCAAGACGGCGAATAATACGCTGTTGAAGCCTGCTATCAATCTTACTTTTTCCTGTTTCCCAGAGAGATTGGAGGTCTTTATTTTTAAATGTTTTGATCATAACAAACTCAACAATTTTATTTTAAATAAAATGTAATGTATTAAGTGACATACGTCAACAAAAATGTTACAATTTAATATGATTGATGCCAATACTGTAGAACTAAAGGAATTTAAGAAATGAATATCAAACCAATTCGTACAGAGAGAGATTACCAAGAAGCCTTAGAGATTGTGTCTGCAATGTTTGATAAGCAGCCAGAAGTTAATACTCCAGAATTTGATAGAATGAAAACTCTTGTTTTGTTAATTGAAGCTTATGAAACAGAACACTATCCTGTTTCTCCACCTCAT
>NZ_JBHIOT010000102.1:0-3906 GCF_042195745.1 Bartonella sp. AP7XZML | reverse complement strand
TATGTTGCAGGGGTCATCTGTTCTTAATGACTACAATCAACGCCTTGTTGATGCCAATAGAGAACGTTGGCTGGAACAAGACAATAGCGGCTGGAATAGGTTGAATATGCTTATGAACGCCGGTCATGGCTTTGCAAGGAATTACGGCACGACGACGAATAATCATACAATCTCTAAGATAGAGGGCAATAATCCGTGGAAAAATGTAGGGGCTATAGGTTCTTTAGCACTTCAAGCAGCACCGATGGCTTTTGGTTACATGGCAGGTGGTCCAATGGGAGCAGCGTTGGCAGGAGGAGCATCCAAGTTTTTTTAGATTACATGAATCAAAAGAAAGCTCTGGAGAATAATTAAAGAATAGTTTTGTAGGAGAGTGTGATGGCATTTCCATTATTAGGCTTAGCTGCTGGGGTAGCAGGTGGGGCAGCATTGAGATATGGACCTCATATTTTTAGGTATCTTTATCCCAGAGTAGCTCCAAAAATGGTTACAGGGGCGAAAGGATTGGGACAATTAATGAAACCAAACCTGAAGAATCCTTTAGTAATTGGTGGGGCGATTGGGAGTATTCTGGATAATATAAATGAAGCACAAGCCCCATCCAACCCCTATTTACAGAATAGTCTGAATCCATATGGACCATTTATGCCCTATACGGCTCCTAGAGCGGAAATGCCTCTTGGATTTGATCAACATCCACCCATGCCAAATGCACTAGAGAGTACTCCACAAGAACTAAAACCTTATGTTAATGAACAAACGCAACCATTAGCACCCGCTTCCCCAACACCGACTCCTGAACTGACAGATGCAGAGAAATTTTTACAGTCCAATACTTATAAGTTTTTTCAATCAGATGCGTATCAGAAGCTCAAAGATCTTTTTGCAGGTATGGCAGAATCTTCATCAGACGGTTCTGGGTGGGATGCGCTTGCAAGTGGTGTGAAGCATCTTAATGAAGGTGATAAACGAAGAGAACAAGTCAATCAAACCGTCGAATACCTAAAATCTAAAGGCTACAGTGAAGAAGAGGCGCGGTTCATGGCTGGGAATAAAGATGCATTGAATGCTTTTCTATTACAAAAAGTGAACGGCGGTTATGATGCTAGATCTAAAGAAGAAATGGACCGCCTACGAGAAACAATAGATCTTAAAAATAGTGAAGCTATCAGTAGTAATACACTCCATGACATTGAACGTTTTATGAATTATATAGAAGAGAATGGTGATTGGGCTACGGGAAATCTTGCTGATTGGCAAGCTTCTTTTAAGGTTCCTCAACACCGTGATATGCGTTCACTGCTTGATTCCATTAAAAACCGTATAGGTATTGACCGTTTAGAAACGATGAGACGGTATTCACGCAATGGTGCTTCTGGTTTTGGTAACCTTACAGAAAGAGAGCTTGATATCTTAAAGAGCTATTTAGGAGAGATAAAGTACGACTTGGGTCATGAAGAGCTCTTGTTTAGGTTGAAAAAAATCCATCAGATTTTGACTAAGATGAAATTAGACGTATTGAAATTGCTAGAAGACAGCAGCATTGAATTAACGCAAGAGAGTGTTGATAAGGTTACCTCACAGCCGCATTCTAAAGCTCCACAGCAAGGACGTAATGCTTTGCCACTTGTTACCAGCAAAGAAGAGGAAGATGCATTGCCTTCCGGTGCACGCTTTATTGGTGAAGATGGAAAGATAAGGGTTAAAGGGGCTTAAAATGGCATATATTCCTTATTCTCGCATTGTTGATGATGTATCTGATAATGATGGTACGTCTTCGGTGAAGAACAGTCGTGGTAATCAAGGAAAAACAACAACGGGTTATATTCCTTATTCCCCTCTTGTTGATGATGATACGGCTTCATTTAATACAAAATTTACAGCAGATGATTTTTCATTTGATGATAAAGATCTTACGTGGTCGGATGCACTAAGGAGTCATGGGATATCTGGTTTGACAGCAGGGTATAGTGATGAGATACAAGCAGCCAATGAAGCAGGTTTTACGGATTATTGGAGCGGCGATAAAAAGGCAGAAGAGGTTTATAATAGAAGAGTAGCCAAGGAACGTGCTTACCAAAAAGCCTTGGAAGAGAAACATCCATGGTTATCTTCTGGTGCTTATATTGCTGGTTCGATTTTACCAACATTAGCATCATTGGGGATCCCTGCTTTAAATTTTTTGCGAGCAGGCTCGACTTTAGGAAGTTTAGGTAGGGGAGCTATTGTTGGGGCAGGTTCTGGAGCTTTACATGGTTCTGGTGCAGGAAAAGGTTACAATGATACGGTGAATTCGGCATTAGCCGGTGGTGTTGGTGGGGCAGTTTTGACGCCGGTTGCTGCTTTAGGAGGTATAGGTATTTCTAAGGCAGTTCGTAGTTTAGGAAATGCTTTAAAATCGCCTCCACTTGTAAGGAATTATTTTAATCCTGCTCGTAAAGAGGTTTCAAATAAAGCTTTGAGAGAAGTTGCCAAGCAACTTTACGATAATAAACCCCAAAAGATCACGGAACGTCTTAGCTCAGAACCTCAGGAAGTATTTTTGACAGATATTAATGAAAAACTACGACAGACTTTGTGGAATGCGTCTAAAACAAATGAAGATGTTTATAATCTCTTGAAACAAGCGCATGAGAAAAGATTGGGAGGTTCTGTTCAACGTCTTGATGATATGATGGAGCAGACGATTGTTCCATACCAGCATAGAGATATTTTAAGCAGGACACTTAAACGGCAAGGGAAAGAAGCGCATGATCATCTTTATGAACAAGCAAGGCAAACGCCGATAGGACGAGAGTATTATCCGGCTCTTAATAAACTTTTTGAAAATAAAGGGTTTCAAAAAGCTCTTAAAGAAGCTGTCAATACTTTAGAGGAACACCCTCTCAGTATAAATCCTAGAAGGTTTTATGATAGAAGATTTAGCAGTATAACCTATAAACCTACGATAGAGTTATTAGATCAAACTAAGCAGTCTCTCGATGATTTAATCGAAAAAAGTAAGAAACATGGCGATAACCAAAAGATTTTAGGATACGAAGTCCTCAAACAAAATTTGGTAAAAATAATGGACGAAATCTCTCCTACTTATAAAGCAGCACGCGGTAGTGCAGCAAAATTCAAAAACTTTGCAGATAGCTTTGAGGAAGGTAGACAAGCTTTTGGAACAAAGCTTGAAAAGAGTTTTGAAAGGGATGCAGTTCAGGAAAATCTTTCTAAAGGGAATTGGACAAAACAAAATAATACCTATCAGATGGGTATGAGAGATGCCTTAGATGATTTACTCAGAAAAAATGATGACCCTATTAATGAATTTTCTAAACTTTTAAAACAAAATCTTGCGTCTGAGAATCTTGAAAGGACCATAGGACCGGAACGGTTTTCTACTTTTAAAAAGGCAGTAGATCAGGAGAAGTTCTACTCTGATGCAGCAAAAGAAGGTTTTAGCAAATTTGAAGGCGCTCCTGAGTTTTCTATTCGTGATGGAGTTAGTTTCCCAAACCTTACTGATATGCACACTCAAGCTTTTAAATTAGCACGAAACATATTTTTCCACCCGAATGCTCCAGAGGCGCTACGGGCAAGACAAGAGCTAGAGCGCGGTATAGCGAAGTTAGCAACTTTTGGCGTTAAAGGAATGGAGCGCAATGAAATTGCCAAATTGATTCAAAGTGCTTTGAAGTGGCATAAAGCCGGTGTGATAACGGATGAAGGCTTGAAGATTGTTTCTAGAGCTGTAGCAAAAGGGTTAGGTCCTAGTGCTTCAATAGAGTATGCGAAATGACCCGTTCTAGTCCTTCTGTTAATCAAGCGATACGGCAAACGGCAGCGCGTTATGGTTTGCCAGAGAGTTATTTGTACCGTGTTGCGCAAGTGGAAAGTGGAGGCAATCCGAATGCAAGGAAT